>NZ_JAWLFS010000139.1:0-7946 GCF_041685465.1 Rhodosalinus sp.
CGGCCCTGCGTGCGGACCGGGCGCGCCACCGCCCCGTGCGCCCACGACGCGGGCCGGGGCGATTTCCCCGTCCATGGTCATGCGCGGCGCCCGCGCGTTTCGGCCTGACGCCCCGGGCGCGCGATCCGCTCCGATGCGGCCCGTTCCGTGCGTCACGCGAGGGCGCAGGGGGCCGGTCGCGCCGGAAAGGGCCGGAACATCCTGCGAACACACGCTTTCGCCCGCCGGCGCGCTGCGCTACATTCCTGCCATGAACAGCGCCCCTGATACCCCCCTGAGCCAGCGCGCGATGAGCGCGCGCGCCGCCCCCTATCTCGACGGGCTGAACCCCGCGCAGCGCGCCGCGGTCGAGGCGCTCGACGGTCCCGTCCTGATGCTCGCGGGTGCGGGGACGGGCAAGACCAAGGCCTTGACGACGCGCATCGCGCATCTTCTGAACACGGGGCGCGCGCGGCCCAACGAGATTCTCGCGGTGACCTTCACCAACAAGGCCGCGCGCGAGATGAAGGGGCGAATCGGCCGGCTGCTGGGCGAGGCGGTGGAGGGGATGCCGTGGCTCGGCACCTTTCACGCGATCTGCGTGAAGCTCCTGCGCCGCCACGCGGAGCTCGTGGGCCTGAAGTCGAACTTCACGATCCTCGACACCGACGATCAGTTGCGCCTTCTGAAACAGCTCGTCCGCGCCGAGAACATCGACGAGAAGCGCTGGCCGCCGCGTCAGCTCGCCGGGATCATCGACCACTGGAAGAACCGCGCCTGGACGCCGGACCGGGTGCCGGCCTCGGAGGCGGGCGCCTACGACAACCGCGGCACGGAGCTCTACGCGCTCTATCAGGCGCGGCTGAAGGAGTTGAACGCCGTCGATTTCGGCGACTTGCTCTTGCACATGGTCACCATCTTCCAGGCGCACGACGACGTGCTGGAGCAATACCGCCGCTGGTTCCGCTACATCCTCGTGGACGAGTACCAGGACACCAACGTCGCGCAGTATCTCTGGCTGCGCCTGCTCGCGGGCGGGCACCACAACATCTGCTGCGTGGGCGACGACGATCAGTCGATCTACGGCTGGCGCGGGGCGGAGGTGGGCAACATCCTGCGCTTCGAACAGGACTTCCCGGGCGCCGAGGTGATCCGGCTGGAGCAGAACTACCGCTCCACCCCGCATATCCTCGCCGCCGCCTCCGCCGTGATCGCGGCCAACCGCGACCGGCTGGGCAAGACGCTCTGGACCGAGGCGGAGGAGGGCGAGAAGGTCCGCCTCATCGGGCACTGGGACGGCGAGGAGGAGGCGCGCTGGATCGGCGAGGAGATCGAATCGATGCAGCGGGGCACGCGGGGAATGCGGCCCTTTTCCCTCGACGAGATGGCGATTCTCGTGCGCGCCAGCCACCAGATGCGCGCCTTCGAGGACCGCTTTCTCACGATCGGGATGCCCTACCGGGTGATTGGCGGCCCGCGCTTCTACGAGCGGATGGAGATCCGTGACGCGATGGCCTATTTCCGCCTCGCCGTCTCGCCCGCCGACGACCTCGCCTTCGAGCGGGTGGTCAACACGCCGAAGCGCGGCCTCGGCGACAAGGCGCAGCAGAAGATCCAGCTCGCCGCGCGGGAGGCGGGGACGAGCCTTGTCGACGGCGCGAAGCGGCTGCTTGCCGAGCGCGGGCTTTCGGGCAAGGGCGCGGCGGAGCTCGCGAAGCTTCTCGACGGGATCGACCGCTGGGGACGCATGGCGGGCGACCCGGAGATCAGCCATGTCGAGCTCGCCGAGATCATCCTCGACGAATCGGGCTACACGGCGATGTGGCAGAACGACAAGACGCCCGAGGCGCCGGGCCGGCTCGAGAACCTCAAGGAGCTCGTCAAGGCGCTGGAGGAGTTCGAGAATCTCACCGGCTTTCTCGAGCACGTGAGCCTCGTGATGGACAACGAGTCCGAGGGCGAGGGCGCCAAGGTCAGCATCATGACGCTGCACGGCGCCAAGGGGCTGGAGTTTCCGGCCGTCTTCCTGCCGGGCTGGGAGGATGGTCTCTTCCCGTCGCAGCGCGCGATGGACGAGTCCGGCGTCAAGGGCCTCGAGGAGGAGCGCCGCCTCGCCTATGTCGGGATCACGCGGGCGGGCGAGGTCTCCACGATCTCCTTTGCGGGCAACCGGCGTGTCTTCGGGCAGTGGCAGTCGCAGCTGCCGTCGCGTTTCGTGGACGAGCTGCCCGAGGAGCACGTCGAGGTGCTGACCCCGCCGGGGCTTTACGGCGGCGGCTACGGTGCGGCGGCGAGCCGCGGTATCGAGGTCGAGGCGGCGCGCGCCGACGTCTACAACTCCCCCGGCTGGAAACGGATGCAGGCGCGGGCGGGCGAGCGGCCCGTGAGCCAGCCGCGCGAGACGCGCCACAGCGTCATCGACCTCGAGGCGGTGAGCGCCTACGCCGTGGGCGAGCGCGTCTTCCACCAGAAATTCGGCTACGGCGCCATCATCGGCATCGAGGGCGACAAGCTGGAAGTCGACTTCGAGAAAGCGGGGCCGAAGAAGGTGGTCGCGCGCTTCGTGACGGCGGCGGACGATATCCCCTTCTGAGAGCGCGGCGGATCTGCGCGCCACCGGGCTGCCGACAGAGCGGGGCGCCGGACAGAAAAAGAGCGGCAGCGCCAGGGAGGAGGAGGGCGCTACCGCTCTGATCGACGAAACGCCCAGGGAGGAGGAGGGGCGCCTCGATTCGAACCGGGCACGATGTGGATCCGCACCCGTATGCTTGCGGCTGCCGGCCCGAGGCCGTTCAGCCAGTCACGGAACGCCCAGGGAGGAGGAGAGGACGCCCCGATCTCGGTCGGGCGGGGCCTGTGGCCGCGCCCTGTGTAAGAAGCGGCGACGTCAGGGAGGAGGAAGACGCCGCCGCAAGTGACAGAAAACCCAGGGAGGAGGAGAGGGCTTTCTGAACTCTATCTCGTGGGCGCTGCACCCTGTGTGCCCTGCGCCGTTGATCTTCAATTTAGCAAAATGCTGCGCCTGCACAATGGTCGGCTGGTCAATGCTGCCATGCGGCGAATGCATATGCAGTGCTGACCTATTTTTTCGGCAGTCGGGCCGCCCTCCTGATGAACGAGGCGGCACTGCGTGAACGAACCTCCCCCTGTTATCTGCCCGGTGGTGCCCCTCGGAATGCCCGGTGCGGGCGAGTGGCCTGGAGTCTCATGCCCCCGGATGGGCACAGCGCGAGACTCGCGGGGATTCTCTGCCGCGATGCGGGCCTCGGCCGATCCCGGTCCGGTCCGAAAGGCTCGGGGCGGGCGCGGTGTGGCGGATCGGTCACAGGTGCCGCCGCGTGCCGAAACTCGAAGATATGGGGTCGCGGGGGCAGTGCTCCGCAAGATCTGCCGTCGTTCGGCCGTGCGGGCGCTGACGCTGCGGCGTGGCGCGCGACATGACGCGCGAAATACGCGTCTGCTCCACGCAGTACCATAAAAAGGCATTGATTTGCATCTGAACCCATGGCATCACTGTTCACGTGATGAGGGACACGACGAGGCAGTGAAAGCGATCCACCGCACAGACCCGAAAAGGGCAGCGGGTTTCATACAGGCAACACCCCTTCATCAGGACTGAAGAGTTCCGGCGCGCAGGCAGCAGACATCCCCCCAGGTGACGCTGCGCCCGGACAGCCCGGCGACGGGACGAGGGCGGCGGATCGGGCCATGGCAGCAGCCCGGTCCGCCGTTTCGTGTCCGGCGTCCGGGGCGCGCGGGACGAGCGAGCGGAGGTAGAAAGGGCCGTGGGCGTCACCTTCCGGGGCGAAAGCCTCCACAAGGTGGACAGCAAGGGCCGGGTCTCGATCCCGGTCGGCTTCCGGCGTGTGCTGGAGGCCGGAGATCCCGACTGCAGCCCCGGCCAGCCGCCGCGCGTCGCCGTGGCCTACGGCGATCGCAGCGGGCGGCGCCTCGAGTGCTTCACGGTCGCCGAGATCAACGCCCTCGGCGAGCGCATTCGCAGGCTCCCGCGCAAGGATCCCCGGCGCGAGCCGCTCACCGAGCTTTACGTGCGCAACGTGGTCGAGCTCACGCTCGACGACAACGGGCGGATCGTTCTGGGTCAGGCGCTGCGCGAGCCCTTCGCCATCAAGGGCGAGGCGCGCTTCGTGGCCGAGCTCGACCACTTCGAGATCTGGTCGCCCGACAAATACGCCGACAAGCAGGCGCGCATCGAGGCCGTGCTCGAGGAGATGGACTCGGCCGACGATCCGCTCGCGCTGCTCGACGACGTGCCGGACCCGGAGGCCTGAGGCGTGGCCGCTGCCGCGCCGCATACCCCGGTCCTGCTTGCGCCGCTCCTGCGTGCGGTGGCGCCGGTCTCCGGGCGCTGGCTCGACGGAACGCTCGGCGCGGGCGGCTACGCGCGCGGGTTGCTGGAGGCCGGCGCCGACGAGGTCATCGGCCTCGACCGCGATCCCCTGGCGCTGGAGCTCGCCGCGGAGTGGGGCGCGGCCTGGGGCGAGAGGCTCACGCTGGTTCAGGACGTCTTTTCGGAACTCGACCGCCACGGCACGGACCTTCAGGGCGTGGTGCTCGACCTCGGCGTCTCCTCGATGCAGCTCGACCGGCCCGAACGGGGGTTTTCCTTCCAGGTCGACGGGCCACTCGACATGCGGATGGGGCAGGCGGGACCGACCGCCGCCGATATCGTCAACGAGACGCCGGAAGCGACGCTCGCCGACATCCTTTATGCCTATGGCGACGAGCGGGCCAGCCGCCGGATCGCGCGCGCGATCGTGCGCGCGCGCGCCACCGCACCCATAGAGCGCACGCTGCAGCTTGCCGGGATCGTCGAACGCTGCCTGCCGCGCCCCAAGCCGGGGCAGGTGCACCCGGCGACGCGCAGCTTTCAGGCGCTGCGCATCGCGGTCAACGACGAACTCGGCGAGTTGCACGAGGGGTTGATGGCCGCCGAGCGCGCGCTCGCGCCGGGCGGCGCGCTCGCGGTCGTGACCTTCCATTCCATCGAGGACCGGATCGTGAAGCGCTTCATGCAGCGCCGGGCGGGGCAGGGCGGGCGGCCCAACCGCTTCGCCCCGGAGGTGGAGGCCGAGGCGCCGCGCTTCGAGATCGTCACGAAAAAGGCGGTCGGCCCGGACGCCGGGGAGGTCGCCGCGAACCCGCGCGCGCGGTCGGCCCGGCTCCGGGTGGCGTGGCGCACCGATGCGCCGGCCGGACCCGTCGCCGCGGAAGAGATCGGCCTGCCACGAGTCTCAGGGGGATAGCGACATGCGCACCGTCGTCTTCATGCTGACCGCCGTCGCGGTGATCGGGCTCGCCTTCTGGGCCTACCGCGAGAACTACCGCACGCAGCAGGCCATCGCCGAGACCGAGCGCCTTCAGGACGAGATCGCCGCCGCGCGGGCGCGGCTCGGCGTGCTGCGCGCCGAATGGGCCTATCTCAACCGGCCGGACCGGCTGATGATGCTGGCGGAGATGAGCTACGACGAGCTCGGCCTCCTGCCCCTGCGCCCCGAGCAGTTCGCGCGCGTCGACCAGGTGGCCTACCCGGAGCCGACGCCGCCGCTCCCCGGGCTGAGCGCCACGATCGAGCTCTCGTCGCAGGAGGCGGCGCGATGATCCGCCGCCCGCTCCGCCCGCTCGCCCGCATTCTCGAGGCCCGCGCCAAGGGAGAGAGCCCCGACGCCATCGAGCGCGAGAACATCCGCCTGCGCCACGAGGAAATGCGCGACAGGCTGCGCCAGCGCGCCGAGATCCGGCTCATGGTGCTCGGCGTGGGCTTCCTCTGTGCCTTCGGCGTCGTCGGCGCCCGCATGGCCGATCTCGCCGCTTCCGAGCCCGAGGAGCCGCGCGTAAGTGCGTCGACCGCCGCGATTCTCGCGCAGCGCGCCGACATCACCGACCGCCGCGGTCGTGTGCTCGCCACCAACATGGAGACGCACAGCCTCTACGCCCATCCGCAGGACATGATCGAGCCCGAGCGCGCGGCGCGCGACCTGGCGGAGATCTTCCCCGACCTCGACGCCGAGCGCCTCGTCGCCGACTTCACCGGCGACCGCAGGTTCCTCTGGATCAAGCGCCGGATCAGCCCCGAGCAGAAGCAGGCGGTGCACGACATCGGCGAGCCGGGGCTTCTCTTCGGCCCGCGCGAGATGCGGCTCTATCCCAACGGCCCCGTCGCCGCGCATGTCCTCGGCGGCGCGGGGTTCGGCCGCGAAGGCGTGCACGCCGCCGAGGTGGTGGGCCGCGCCGGGGTGGAAAAGACCTTCGACGACCGCCTCCGCGATCCGGCGCAGGCCGGCACGCCGCTCGCGCTCTCGCTCGATCTGACGGTGCAGGCGGCGACCGAACGGGTGCTGGAGGGCGCGATGCGCCTCTTCGACGCCAAGGGTGCGGCCGCGGTGCTGATGGACGTGAAGACGGGCGAACTCGTCAGCCTTGCGAGCCTGCCGGATTTCGATCCGAACGACCGGCCGGCGGCGGCTGCAGGGACCGACCCCGGCGAGAGCCCTCTCTTCAACCGCGCCCTGCAGGGCGTCTACGAGCTCGGCTCGACCTTCAAGATCTTCACCGCCGCGCAGGCGCTCGAGCTCGGCGTGGTGGACGACGAGACGGTGATCGACACCTCGGGGCCGATGCGGATCGGCGGTTTCCCGATCCGCGAGTTCCGCGGCAAGGACTACGGCGAGCAGACGGTCGAAGGGATCGTCGTGAACAGCTCCAACCGCGGCACCGCGCGGCTTGCGCTCGAGATCGGGGCGGAGCGTCAGCGCGACTTCCTCGAACGGCTCGGCCTGACCGACCTCGTGCCCATCGAGATGCCGGAGGCCCGGGGCGGTGCGCCGCTCCTGCCCGGGCGTTGGGGCGAGGTTTCGACCGTGACCGTCTCCTACGGGCACGGCATCTCGATCACGCCGCTGCATCTCGCCGCGGCCTACGCGACGATCGCGAACGGCGGACGCAAGGTGACGCCGACGCTCCTGAGACAGGACGGGCCGCGGGACGGCGCGCAGGTCATGGCGCCGGAGGTGGCGGCGGCCGCGCGCGACATGCTGCGCCGCGTGGTCACCGACGGCACGGCGAGCATGGCCGAGGTGAAGGGCTACCGCGTCGCGGGCAAGACCGGCACCGCCGACAAGCCGAAGCCCACGGGCGGCTATTACGAGGACCGGGTGATCGCCACCTTCGCCAGTGTCTTCCCCGCCGACGATCCGGCCTACGCGCTCGTCGTGACGCTCGACGAGGCGGTGGAGACGAGCGGCGAGGAGCCACGCCGCTCGGCGGGCTGGACGGCGGTGCCCGTGGCGGCCGAGCTCATCCGGCGCGCCGCGCCGCTGCTCGGGCTCCGGCCGGAGATTGAACCCGAGCCGGTGACCGGTGTAACGCTGACGGCCAACTGAGCCGGCGCGGGGCCGGCCCCCTTCTTGACCAGCGAAAGGCGGCGCGTGGGCGACACGAGCGGAACGAAGACCCTCACCGAACTGGGCCTCGCGGCGCGGGGCGGCGCGGCGGCGGAGATCACGGGGCTTTGCGTGGACAGCCGCGAGGCGGCGCCGGGGCATCTCTTCGCGGCGCTGCCGGGCGTGCGCGCGCACGGCGCGGGGTTCGTGCCCCAGGCGCTGGAGCGCGGCGCGGCCGCGGTGCTGACGGATGCCGAGGGCGCGACGCACTGCGGCGCGGCGGTGGCGGCGGCGGGCGCGGCGCTGATCGTGTCGGACGAGCCGCGCGCAGCGCTCGCCCGCGCCGCGGCGCTCTGGTTCGGGGCGCAGCCGCGGGTCATGGCGGCGGTGACCGGCACCAACGGCAAGACCTCGGTGGCGAGTTTCCTGCGCCAGATCTGGATCGCGCTCGGGCACCGGGCGGTGAACCTCGGCACGACGGGCGTGGAGGGCGCCTGGGAGACGGCGCTGCGCCACACCACGCCGGAGCCGATCACGCTGCACCGGGTGCTCGCCGAGGCCGCC
>NZ_JAWLFS010000140.1:0-7939 GCF_041685465.1 Rhodosalinus sp.
CGGGCGCCTGCGGCAGGTAGTCGAAAAGCGTCTCCAGCCGGTCGTGGAAGAAGGGCAGCCAGTGCTCGGCCCCCTGCGGCTTGCGTCCCGCGCTGACGGCCTCGTAGATCGGATCGTCCGCACCGGTCGCGCCGAATTCGAGGCGATAGGTCTGCCGGAAGCGCCGGATCGCCGCCTCGTCGAGGATCACCTCGGAGACGGGCGCGAGTTCCACGCGCTGCAGCGTCTCGGTGGTGCGCTGGCTCGCCGGGTCGAAACGGCGCGCGCCGTCGAGCGTATCCCCGAAGAGATCGAGACGCACCGGACCGCCCTCGCCCGGCGGGTAGATGTCGATGATGCCGCCGC
Source organism: Rhodosalinus sp. (assembly GCF_041685465.1). Classification (NCBI taxonomy): domain Bacteria; kingdom Pseudomonadati; phylum Pseudomonadota; class Alphaproteobacteria; order Rhodobacterales; family Paracoccaceae; genus Rhodosalinus; species Rhodosalinus sp. The sequence continues at coordinate 346 of NZ_JAWLFS010000140.1, forward strand.
GGATCGCGTAGTCGCCGGGCTCCGTCACCGTGGGCGCGTTCGAAAAGCCCATCCGCGCGAGGAAGTCGCGCAGCCGGGCCTCGTCGATGCGCCTGCCGACCTCGGCGACGAAGGCCGCCTCGGCCAGCACGTCGCGCGCGGGGATGTACTGCGTCACGGCATTGAGCGTCGTCAGCAGCACGAAGCGCCGCGGCGCGCCGTGCACCAGCGCGGCGAGCGTCGCCATGCGCGCGGCCGAGACGTCGGGGTTGGGCGAGACGCGGTCGTAGGGCAGGCAATCCCACGCCGGGAAGGTCAGCACCGGCATCGTGGGCGCGAAGAAGGCGAGCGCGGCGCGCATCGCCGCCATGCGCCGGTCGTCGCGGGCGACGTGGATCACCGGGCCGCCGGCGCGCTCGACCTCGCGCAGGACGAGCTCGGCGTCGAAGCCTTCCGGCGCGCCGCCGATGGTGACGCGCCCGGCGCCTGAGACTGGGCCGTTCATCGTCTGGAGGTCTCCTGTTCCTCAGCCCGCCAGCGGCAGCCGCGACAGGTTCTGATACATGCCCCAGAGGGCGGTGAGAAAGATCGCGAGCATGCCCAGCGCCTGCGTGACGACGCGCTGTGTGCGCAACGCGCGCCGCAGCGCGTCGCCGGCGAGCGCCTCCGCCCGGATACGCCGCGCGGCGCGCAGCCCCATGGCCCAGACGAGGCTCAGGGGCAAGAGCAGACAGAACAGCGCCTGCGCGACCTCGACGCGGTAGAGGAAGCCGAGAAGCGCCAGCATCGTCAGCGCGAAGCTCGCCGCCCCGACAAGCCACAGACCGCCGACCCGCGCGATGTGGAGCATCCGGTCGACGTTGATGCGCACCAGCTCCTCGAGGTCGTGTTCGGCCGCACCGTCGCGCCGCGCGGCGCGAAGCACCATGTCGTAGGGCACGCCCAGCACCCAGTGACTGGCCATCGACCATGTCACCGCGAGCGCGATCCAGAACCAGAGGCTCGAAAAGGACCGCGTGTCGATCACCTCGAAAACGGCGTTCGGCCAGTCCACGGCCACCCCCTTGCACCCCGCGACGCGGGTTTCTACCTAACGCCCGCACGCGCGATTGCCCAGACCCGCGCGGCGATCCTCTTTCTTTCCGCGCCGCGCGTCCGGGGGAACCCGGGGGCAGGACGTCCGTTCCGTCGGACGGACGCCGCGCGTCCCGACCGCAGCCGAACGAGAGGAGGATTTCCGATGGAAATGACCGCTTCACGACGCCGCGATTTCGATATCGCCGGGGCCCATATCGACGACGCCTATCCGACGCGGGGCGACGGCCCCGAGCGCTGGCCCGAACGCTGGATCGACCGGGCCGATCCGGTGGTCTGGTCCGACTGGACGCCGGACGCGCCGATCACGCAGGACCAGGCCGCAGGCTTCGCGCGCGACGGCTTTCTCGTGCTCCACAATCTCTTTGCGCCCAGGGAAGTCGAGGCGCTCGTGGAGGCCGCCGCGCAACTCCGCGCCGAGGGCCGCGACCGCGCCGGCGACGACGTGGTGACCGAGCCCGGCTCGGACGCGGTGCGCACCATCTTCCGGCTGGAGGATCACGACGCGCTGATGGCGCGCCTCGCGCGGGACCGGCGGCTTGCCGGGGTCGCGCAGTTCCTGCTCGGCGACGCGGTCTACATCCACCAGTCGCGGCTCAACTACAAACCCGGCTTCTCTGGCAAGGAGTTCTACTGGCACTCCGATTTCGAGACCTGGCACGCAGAGGACGGGATGCCACGGATGCGCGCCGTTTCGGCCTCGCTCCTGCTCACGGACAACCGCGCGCAGAACGGCGCGCTGATGCTGATGCCGGGCTCGCACCGCACCTTCGTGAGTTGCGTGGGCGCCACGCCGGAGGACAACCACAAGAGCTCACTCAAGGCGCAGACGGTCGGCACGCCGTCGCCCGAGAGCCTGACGAAGCTCGCCGAGGCGCACGGGATCACCGACGCGGAAGGCCCGGCGGGGACGCTCATTCTCTTCGATTGCAACACGATGCACGGCTCGAACGGGAACATCACGCCCTTCCCGCGCTCCAACGCCTTCTTCGTCTACAACGCGGTCTCGAACGCGGTGACGGAGCCCTTCGCGGCCGCGACGCCGCGGCCCGAGTGGCTCGCCCGGCGCGGCACGCCCGAGCCGCTCGAGGTGGCGACGGGCGCACTCGCCTGAGCGCACCGCGGCGGTCCCTCCGGGCCGCCGCAGATGGCCGCGCGCCGGGGCCGGGGACGAGAGGCCCCGCGACGCACGGGCGGGCGCGGGCTCCGTCGGCACACGGCTGTGGCGTCGGCGCGGGGAGCTGTCAGGAGGACTGGACAGCGAGGGCGCGCTCGGGCATGGCTCCCTCGACACGAGGAGGACCGCCCATGCAGCCCGTTCAGGCCCCCTTCCCCGCCGGCCGTTTCCGCCGCGCCCGCGCGCGCTCCGCGACCCGCGCGCTCACGCGCGAGACGGTGCTGACGGTCGAGGATCTGATCTGGCCCGTCTTCCTGCGCGACGGAGAAGGCGTCGAGGAGGAGATCCCCTCGATGCCCGGCGTGCACCGGCTGAGCGTCGACAAGGTGGTGGAGGCGGCGCGGCGCGCCGCCGACCTCGGCATCCCGGCGATCTGTCTCTTTCCCTACACCGACCCGGCGAAGAAGACGAAGGATTGCGCCGAGGCGTGGAATCCCGACAACCTCAGCAACACGGCGACGCGGGCGATCAAGGCCGCGGTGCCGGAGATCGCGGTGATGACCGACGTCGCGCTCGACCCCTACAACATCGACGGCCACGACGGCTTCGTGCGCGACAGCGACGGCACCGTCGTCAACGACGCGACGGTGGAGGCGCTGGTGAACCAGGCGCTCAGCCAGGCCGAGGCCGGGGCGGACATCATCGGCCCGTCGGACATGATGGACGGGCGCATCGGCGCGCTGCGCGACGCGCTGGAGGGGGCGGCCTACCATGACGTGATGCTGCTCTCCTACGCGGCGAAATATGCCTCGGCCTTCTACGGGCCGTTCCGCGACGCGGTGGGCGCCTCCGGCGCGCTGAAGGGCGACAAGAAGACCTACCAGATGGACCCGGCAAACACCGACGAGGCGATGCGGCTCGTCGCGCGCGACCTGTCCGAGGGCGCGGACGCGGTGATGGTCAAGCCGGGGATGCCCTATCTCGACATCTGCCGCCGCGCGAAGGACGCCTTCGGCGCACCGACCTACGCCTATCAGGTCTCGGGCGAATACGCGATGCTCGAGGGCGCGGCGCGGCAGGGGTGGCTCGACGGCGACCGGGTCATGCTGGAAAGCCTTCTGGCCTTCAAGCGCGCGGGCTGCGACGGCATCCTGACGTATTTCGCGCCCCGCGCGGCCGAGGCGCTCGCGCGCGGGCGGTAAGCCGCGGGCGGCGCGTCAGCGGCGGCGTGACAGCGCCGCCGCGAGCGGGTATGCTAGGACGCGAGCCGACCCGGAAGAACAGTCGGCCGTCGAGGATCAGGCAAGCAACCACAGGGCACAGCAGCATGACGGTCATCGGACGACGCGGGCTCATGGCGGGACTGGCAGCCGCCGGGCTGACGGCAGGATGCGGCAACGGCGTGGGCAGCGTCGGACCCGCCACCATCGACGGCCGGGTGGAAGCCACGCTCGAGCGGATGTATTCGACACTTCCCGATACGCGCATCCTCGCCGACAAGTCGGTGGGCATGCTCGTGATGCCCGTGATGACCGAGGCGGGCCTCGGACTTGGTGGCGCCTACGGGCGGGGCGCGCTGCGCATCGACGGCGCGACGGTGGATTACTACTCCGCCGCGCGCGGCAGCGTCGGCCCGCAGATCGGCGTGCAGCAATACAGCCACGTCCTGTTTTTCATGACCACCGAGGCGCTGGAACGCTTCCGCAGCGGCCGCGGCTGGGCCGCGGGGGCGGATATCGAATACGCGTTCAACGACCTCGGCGAGAACATGAGCGCCGAGACGACGACGACGCGCACGCCGGTGATCGCGGTCGTCTTCGGCCAGGCGGGGCTGCGCGCGGGCGCGACGCTCGAAGGCACGAAATACACCCGGATCATCCCCTGAGGGCTGCCGCCCGGGACCGCGGCGGGCGCCCGAGCGGCATGGTGACGGCACCCTGTCCCGCGATACCTGGTGGCAGCCGCGTGGCGGCGCCTTCACGCGGGGCGCCCTGAGCTTCGGCGCCGCCTTGCGCGCGAGCGCGCCAGCACGCGGGCCGGGTGCGACGGACCCGGCGTCGGCGACGGGGGCTCAGCCCTCGCCGTCCTCCTCCTCCTCGCCCTGCTCGGCGATCCAGGCGACCGAGACGACCTCCTCGCCCTGGCGGGTGTCGAAGACCTTCACCCCGCCGGCGCTGCGCGAGCGGAAGGAAATCCCCTCCACCGGAACGCGGATCGACTGCCCGCGCGAGGTGGCGAGCATGATCTGGTCGTCCATCTCGACCGGGAAGCAGGCCACCACAGGCCCGCCACGCATCGCCTTGTCGATCGCCTGCACGCCGAGGCCGCCGCGCCCGCGGACGGGATAGTCATGGCTGGACGAAAGCTTCCCCAGCCCCTTCGCGGTGATCGTCAGCAGAAGGTTCTCGGCCGCCGACATCGCGGCGTAACGCTCCGGGGAGAGCTGACCCTCGGCGACCGGCGTCTCCTCCTCGTCGGGTTCGGCCTCGTCTTCGGGGCTGCCGGCCATCAGGCGGCGCTGCTTGAGGTAGGCGGCGCGCTCCTCCGGGTTCGCCTCGAAATGGCGGATGATCGACATCGAGACCACCCGGTCGCTGTTCTGCAGCCGGATGCCGCGGACGCCGGTGGAATCGCGTCCCTTGAAGACGCGCACCTCGGTCGTGGGGAAGCGGATCGCGCGGCCCGAGTCCGTCACCAGAAGCACGTCGTCGTCCTCGGAGGCGATGCGCGCGTTCACGAGTTCCACGCCCTCGGGCAGCTTCATCGCGATCTTGCCGTTGCGCATCACGTTCGTGAAATCCGAGAGCGCATTGCGCCGGACGTTTCCGGCCGAGGTGGCGAACATGATCTGCAGGTCGGCCCATTCCTCTTCGGGGCGGTCCACCGGCATGATCGCGGCGATGGAGACCCCCTGCGGGATCGGCAGGATGTTGACGATGGCCTTGCCGCGCGCGGTTCGCGCGGCGAGCGGCAGGCGCCAGGTCTTGAGCTTGTAGACCATCCCGTCGGTGGTGAAGAACAGAAGCGGCGTGTGCGTGTTGGCGACGAAGAGCGTGGTGACGACATCGTCCTCCTTCGTCGCCATGCCCGACAGGCCCTTGCCGCCGCGCTTCTGCGCCCGGTAATCGGCCAAGGGCGTGCGCTTGATCCAGCCGGACTGGGTGACCGTCACCACCATGTCCTCGCGCTCGATCAGGTCCTCGTCCTCGAGATCGCCTGCCCAGTCCACGATCTCGGTGCGCCGCGGCACGGCGAAGAGCTCGCGCACCTCCGCGAGCTCGTCGCGGATGATCGCCATGATCCGTTCGCGCGAGCCGAGGATCTCGAGGTAGTCCTTGATCTTCGCGGCGAGCTCCTCGAGCTCGTCGGTGACCTCCTTGACGCCGAGCTGCGTCAGCCGCTGGAGGCGCAGGTCGAGGATCGCGCGCGCCTGCACCTCGGAGAGGTTGTAGGTGCCGTCGTCGTTGATCGTGTGGGTGGGGTCGTCGATCAGGCGGATGTACTCCGCGATGTCGGCCGCGGGCCAGCGCCGTTCCATCAGCTTCGCGCGCGCCTCCGCGGCGTCGGCGGAGGCGCGGATGGTCGCCACCACCTCGTCCACGTTCGACACGGCCACCGCGAGGCCGCAGAGGACATGACTGCGCTCCCGCGCCTTGCGCAGCAGGTAGGCGGTGCGCCGCGCCACGACCTCCTCGCGGAAGGACAGGAAGGCGGTGAGGAAGCCGCGCAGCGTCAGCTGCTCGGGCTTGCCGCCGTTCAGCGCCAGCATGTTGCAGCCGAAGGTGGTCTGCATCGGCGAGAAGCGCCAGAGCTGGTTGAGCACCACGTCCGGCGTCGCGTCGCGCTTGAGTTCGATCACCACGCGCACGCCGTCGCGGTCGGACTCGTCCTGAACATGCGCGATCCCCTCGATGCGCTTTTCGCGCACCGCCTCGGCGATCTTCTCGATCAGCGCGGACTTGTTCACCTGATAGGGGATTTCGTCCAGAATGATGGCGAAGCGGTCCTTGCGCAGCTCCTCCACCCGGGTCCGGGCGCGCAGGATCACGCTGCCACGACCCTCGAGATAGGCCTTGCGCGCGCCCGACCGGCCGAGCATCACGCCGCCGGTCGGAAAATCCGGCCCCGGCACATATTCGATCAGCCGCTCGGTCGAGAGGTCCGGTTCCTCGATCAGGGCAAGGCAGGCGTCGACGACTTCGCCGAGGTTGTGGGGCGGGATGTTGGTGGCCATGCCGACGGCGATGCCGCCCGCCCCGTTGACCAGCATGTTGGGAAAGCGTGCCGGCAGGACGGTGGGCTCGCGCTGCTTGCCGTCGTAGTTGTCCTGGAAATCGACCGTCTCCTTGTCGATATCGGCAAGAAGGTAATCGGCCGCCTTGGCCATGCGCACCTCGGTGTAGCGCATGGCCGCCGGGTTGTCGCCGTCCATCGAGCCGAAGTTGCCCTGCCCGTCGAGGAGCGGCAGCGACATCGAGAAGTCCTGCGCCATCCGCACGAGCGCATCGTAGATCGCCGCGTCGCCGTGCGGGTGATACTGGCCCATCACGTCGCCGACGGGGCGGGCGGACTTGCGGTAGGGCTTGTCGTAGGTGTTCCCCGTCTCGGACATCGCGTAAAGAATGCGCCGATGCACGGGTTTCAGGCCGTCGCGCAGATCGGGGATCGCGCGGCTGACGATCACGCTCATGGCGTAATCGAGGTAGGAGGCGCGCATCTCGTCGGCGATCGATATGCTCGGGCCCTCGTGGGGCACGCTCGGGATTTCCGGAGAATCCTCAGGCGGTTCAGGGGTATCGGTCACGGGAATCCTGCTCGTCTGACGGGGGCCTGCCACATGGCCCGTGCGCGTCTATAACACCCCCGCTCCGGCCCGCGCAACGCCACCCCGCAGCGCTGTCAGCAGCCGGAGTGCATGGCTGCCAATACATTGTTTTCATTGAAATATACATCCCGTCGGGCATCATTTCCGGACGACTCAGCGGGAGGCGCAGATGACCGAGACGGAACTCATGCTCAAGGGCTACGGCCTGACCACGGCGGAAGTCTTCTACCGGATGCCCGACTACCGGAACGTGCTGAACACCTTCGTCTGGCAGGACTACGACCTCGCGCCGGATCACCCCCGGCTCTTCCGCTTCATCGAGTTCTGGCAGGAGGAGATCGAGGGCCCGCTTCACTCCGTGCGCTTCGCGCACCGCAAGCTCGTCGCGCCGGGCGAGTGGCGCAGCGTCGTGGGCGAGTTCACGCTGCACTGACCGCCCCCGGGGCCCGGGCGCAGCCAAGGCACAATGCTGCATCCTAAGACCGCTCAGACGGTGCGGGTGGCGAAGCGTGCGCGGAAGTAGAGATAGAGCGGCAGCCCGCAGCTCACCCCGATGCCGAAAATCGTCGGGATCGCAA
>NZ_JAWLFS010000141.1:0-7921 GCF_041685465.1 Rhodosalinus sp.
CGTCAGCTTGCGGGTCGCCGGGATCACGCCGGTGAGCATCATCACCGGATCGTCGCCGGTGACGGCGAATCCCGAAACGGCCGCGCGCGGCGTCAGGCCCAGCCGCTCCGCCGTCTTCTCCTCCGCGATCAGCATGGCGCCCGCGCCGTCGGTCACCTGGCTCGCGTTGCCCGCGGTCACGCGCCAGCCGATTTCGGGGAAGCGCGCCGCCATCTCGTCGGAGTGGAAGGCGGGGGTCAGGGCGGCCAGCTTCTCGGGGGTGGTGTCGGGTCGGGGGCCTTCGTCCGTCTCCACGGTGCGCCCCTCCACATCCAGCGGCACGATGTCGGGGGCGACGATCCCGCGCGCCGAAACCGCGTGCTGGTGCGAGCGAAAGGCGTAGGCGTCCAGCTCGTCGCGCGAGAGATCCCATTTCGCGGCGATCAGCTCGGCGGATATCCCCTGATGCACCAGCCCGTCGGGGTAGCGCGCGTGCAGCATCGGCCCGAGGTTGTCGCGCCCCATCCGGTTCGACTTCATCTCGACCCGGCTCATCATCTCGACGCCGCCCGCGATCACCATGTCATAGGCCCCGGCGATCACCCCCTGCGCGGCGAAATCCATCGCCTGTTGCGCAGAGCCGCACTTGCGGTCGAGCGTCACCGCCGGCACGGACTCCGGGAAACCCGCGGCCAGCACCGCCTGACGTCCGATGTTGGCCGCCTGTTCGCCCACCTGGATCACGCAGCCGGTGATGACATCCTCGACCAGCGCGGGGTCGACGCCCGTCCGCACAACCAACGCCTGAAGCAGGCGCGCGTAGAGGTCCACCGGATGCAGCGCCGCCAGAGCGCCATTCGCCCGCCCCCGCCCGAAGGGCGAGCGCACCACGTCCACGATGACCGCGCGGCGGGCCATCAGGCCCCCTTTCGTCTCAGCGTCAGGTTCATCGCCTCGCTGCGGATCTGCACGACGGGGCTGTTGGCCACCTTCATCAGCCGGCGCGCCTCGTCAAGCTCGGGCGAGGACAGCAGCGGATAGTCGCGCGCGACCGGGCCGGCCGCCCACATCGCCTTGAGGTCGTGCTCGGGCACCAGCGCGCGCAGGATCAGCTCGTCGTCGTTCTTCGTGCCATAGCGCTTGCGCAGCTCCTCGATGGTGGGCTGCTCGGGCGGGTTGGCCACGACTTCCTTCGCGCGCGAAGACGACATGATGCGGTCCATCACGTCCGGCTCGACGGGCGCGACCGGATCGCCGTAGAAGCCGGCGGCGTACTGGATCACCTCGTCCGGCACCACGGAGTAGCGCTCTCCAGTGACGACATTGAGCACGGCGAGCGTGCCCACGAGCTGCGAGAAGGGCGTCGCCATTCCGGGATACCCGAGCTCGCGACGCACGACGGCGGTTTCCTCCAGCACGTCGGCCAGCCGGTCCGTCATGTTGTACTGCGCGAGCTGCGCCTTGAGCGTGCCCGTCATGCCGCCGGGGATCTGGTGCTCCATCGCGAGAACGTCGTATTCGTTGAACTGGTCGACGAGGAAGCCCGCGGCCTGCCCGACCGCGCGGAAGTGATCCGCCACCGGCTGGAAGAGCGAGGTGTCGAGGTCGTGCGTGTGCCCCAGAAGCTCGATGTTGCGCACCACGCTCTCGGTCGAGGGCACCGAGGGGCCGTTTGCCATCGGTCGTGACGCGGTGTGCAGGATGGTCACGCCATACTCGATGATGTCCACATAGGCCTTGCCGGAAAGGCCGAGGATGTTGTTGGCGTGGAACTCCAGCGGCGTGTCGCCGATCTTCGCCTTGATCGCGGGCACCAGCGTCTTCAGGCGCTCCTTTTCCAACACGCCCGCCGTGTCGTAGAGCAGGATCGTGTCGATATCGGGAGAGGCGGCGAGTTGCCCCGCCTTCTCGGCGAAGAATTCGTCGGTGTGCACGGGCGAGAGGGCGAACATCACCGCGCCCGCCACCTCGGAGCCGTATTCCTTCGCCACCTTCGCGAGACGGTGCATCTTGTCGATGTTGAAGAGCACGTCGTAGATCCAGAAGGATCGCACGCCGTGCTCGTTGAGCTGCCGCATCCAGCAGTCCATCAGCGCGTCGGGCGTCACGCCGAAGGTCACGGAGGCGTTCGACCGCATGCCGCCCCGGAGGCGTGTGCGCGGCATGGCGTCGACCAAGAGATCGAGCCCCTCCCACGGGTTTTCGCGGGCGTGCTTGATCATCACCTCCATCAGCGACGAGCCGGCAAGGTCGATGACACGGAAGCCCGTCTTGTCGACGAGAGGTGCCACCGGAAGGGCCATGCCGGCCTGCATGCGCATCCCCCAGAGGCTCTGCTGGCCGTCGCGCATGGTCTCGTCGAGAAATTCGATATGGGCCATCGGGCTCACTCCTGTTCCAGAAAGGCGGGCAAGGCGCGATCCTCGAGCCAGCGCGTCGAGAAGGCGCCGGTGCGGAAGTCGGGGTGCCCGATGATGTGGGCGGCCAGTGGCAGCGTGGTCGCCACGCCCTCCAGCCGGAAATCGCGGATCGCGGCGAGCATTCCCTCGATGGCATCCTCGCGGCTCGAGGCCTTGACGATCAGCTTGCCCACCATGCTGTCGTAGAAGGGCGGGATCATGTCGCCCGCCCGCATGTGGCTGTCGAGGCGAATGCCCGCGCCTTCCGGCGGGTGCCAGTCCGTCACGCGGCCGGGGGCTGGAAGGAAACCGTTGCGCGGATCCTCGGCGTTGATCCGCACCTCCAGCGCGTGACCACCGAAGGTCACATCCGCCTGGGCCACGCCGATCCCCTGCCCTGCCGCGACCGAAATCTGCCGCGCGATCAGGTCATGGCCGGTGATCTCTTCGCTGACGGGATGCTCGACCTGGATGCGCGAGTTGACCTCGATGAAGTAGAAATCCTCGCGATCCATGTCGTAGAGGAACTCGACAGTGCCCGCGTTGCGGTAGCTGGCGTGGGCACAGAGGCGCACGGCGGCCGCGCGCATCCGCGCCTGCACCTCCGCGGGCATGGCGGTGACCTGCGCCTCCTCGATCAGCTTCTGGTAGCGCCGCTGGACCGAGCAGTCGCGGTCGCCGAAATGCACCACCGCGCCCGCGCCGTCGCCCACGACCTGCACCTCGACGTGGCGGGCGCGCTCGACGAAACGCTCCATGTAGAGCCGCCCGTCGCCGAAGGCGGCCTCCGCCTCGCGGCTGGCGCGGGCGAAGCTGGATTTCAGCTCCTCGGGTGTGCGGGCGAGGAACATGCCCTTGCCGCCGCCGCCCGCGCTGGCCTTCATCACCACCGGGTAGCCGATCTCTTCCGCCGCCTCCTGCGCGCGCGCAACTTCGGCGATGTGATCGGTGCCCGGCACGGTGGGCACCTCCGCCGCCTCGGCGAGCCGGCGGGCCGAGAGCTTGTCGCCCAGCGCCTCGATCGTCTCGGGGCGCGGCCCGACGAAGGCGATGCCCTCCTCCGCGCAGCGCCGCGCGAGGTCGGGCTTTTCCGACAGGAAGCCGTAACCGGGGTGAAGCGCGTCGCAGCCCGTCGCCTTCGCCGCGTGCAGGATCAGATCGACGTCGAGGTAGCTCTTCGGCGCCTGCGCCGGCCCGAGAACCACCGCGCGGTCGGCCATCGTGGCGCCGAGTCCGTCCCTGTCGGCCTCCGACACGCCGAGCACGGTCTCGAGCCCCAGCGCCTTGGCGGTGCGCAGGATGCGGACCGCGATCTCGCCGCGGTTGGCCACGAAGAGTCGATTGATCGTCATGCCCTCAGTCCGGCTCGATCCACATGAGCGTCTGGCCGTATTCGACCATCTGCGCGTCCTCGACACAGATCTCGCGAACCGTGCCCGCGACGCCCGCGCGGATCGTGGTGAAGAGCTTCATCACCTCGATCAGGCAGACCTCCGTTTCCGGCGTCACCCGGTCGCCCACCGAGACGTAAGGCGGCGCCGCGGGCTCGGGCGCCTTGTAGAAGGTGCCGAGATTGGTGGCGGCGACGGCCACCCAGCTCTCGTCCCGCGCGGCGGGCGCCGTCTCCGTCGGGGACTGCGCGGGCGGCGCCGGGGGCGTGATCGCGGCGGCCGCAGGGGGCGGCGCCGGCGCAGCCGCCGGGACCGGCGCGGGTGTCGTGGGGCCGCGCGCCGCGGGGTCCTTGGACAGGAAGATCTCCTCCCCTCCGATCTCGAGATGCATCTCCTCCCAGTCGGAGTCGTCGAAGATGCGGATCATGGCGGCGATGTCGCGCGTGCTGAGGCTCATTCCGGTCCCTTTCACCCTTGCGCCGCGACAGCGACGGTCTCGCGGTCTTCATGCGCCTGTCCAACGCGCGCCCCCGCGAGCAGCAGCGGCAGCACGGGCCGGCCGATCACGAAGCGGAGCTTCGCCGCGATGGCGGCGCCCATGCCCTCTTCGCTGGCGAGCGCGCCGCCCGTCGCCGCCTCCGCCCCGGCCAGAAGCGCCGGGAGCTTTGCCGGATCTTCGCCGCCCTCGACGGCATTCAGATCGACGATACGCGCCTCCGGCGCGGCCTCGGGCGTGAAGACCCCGATCGGGCAGGCGGCGGCGGCCCAGTCCTTGAGCTGCGCGAGGTCAGCCTCGGCGTCCTCGTCGGGTGCTTCGGCGGCGAGCGCGCCGTCGTAGACGCGGCCCGTCGCGCCGTCCGCGGTCACCGTCCGGCCGGCCTGTCCCGTCACGCTGCCGAGGCCGCAGCCCACCACGCAGGCCACGCCGAGCGCGCGGCTGACCACGGCGGCGTGGCTCGTGGAGCCGCCCTTCTCGGTGATGACCGCCCTTGCCGCGAGCATCCCGTGCAGATCCTCGGGGCTGGTGGTCACGCGGGCCAGGATCACGTCCTCGCCGAGCGCCGCGCGGCGCTCGGCCTCGTCGCTGTCGGTGACGACGGTGCCGATGCCGATACCCGGCGAGGCGGCCTCGCCCTGGCAAAGCATGTCCGCGCGCTCGGCCTCGCCGGGTTTCAGCCTCGGCGCGAGGAGCAGGCGCACCTGATCCGGCGTCACCCGGCGCAGCGCGACCTCGGGCGTGATCACCCCCTCGCGGACCATCTCGGTGGCGATGCGCACGGCAGCCGCCGGCGCACGCTTTGCCGCGCGGGACTGGAGCAGGAAGAGCTCACCCTTCTGAACGGTGAACTCGATATCCTGCACGTCGCCGTTTGCCTCCTCCAGAACGGCGCTCGCCCTCATCAGCGCATCGAACGCCGCCGGCACGGTCTCGCGCATGGTCTCCACCGGCTGCGGCGTGAACTTGCCCGAGACCACGTCCTCGCCCTGCGCGCGGGCGAGGTATTCGCCGTAAGGTTTCCGCTCGCCGGTGATCGGGTTGCGGGAAAACAGCACGCCCGTGCCGCTGGCCGCGTCCATGTTGCCGAAGACCATGGCCTGCACCGCCACGGCGGTGCCCAGGTCGTCGGGGATGCCGTGATGCTTGCGGTAGCGTTTCGCGCGCCGCCCGTTCCAGGAATGGAAGACGGCGTCGATCGACGCGAAGAGCCGGTCGCGCGGTGTTTCGGGGATCGCCCGCCCCGATGTCTCACGCAGCGTCGCGGCCCAGCTGTCGGCGTCGCCCTCGGCGGGAAACTCCGCGCCCACGCATTTCAGCACGATGTCGGCATAAAGGTCGTAGAAGCGGCGATGCACGTCGTGGGCGAAGGCCGGATCGCCCATCTCTGCGCCGAGCGCCGCTTCTGTCTCGGCGCAGATGCCCATGTTGAGGATCGTGTCCATCATGCCGGGCATCGAGATCGGCGCACCCGAACGCACCGAGACGAGAAGCGGCTGCGGCCCGTGCCCGAAGCGCCGGCCCGTTTCCTCTTCGAGCCAGGCCATGCCGGCGTCGATTTCCTCCGCGAGCCCGTCCGGCCAGTCGCCTTTCCCGAGGAACTCGACGCAGGCGCGTGTCGTCACCACGAAGGCCGGCGGCACCGGCAGCCCAAGCGCGCGCATCCGCGCGATGGACCAGGCCTTGCCGCCGATCAGGGCCTTGTCGGGCAAGTCCGGCCCGTCGAGCCGCAGGGTCCAGCGGGGATCGGCCATCACTCCACCCGCTCCTTGCCGAGGATGCGCAGCAGATCCTCGTGCAGCTCGAACCAGACCGTGTGATAGCTCATGATCCTGGCGTCGCTGACCCATTCGATCGCGCCGTCCTCGGCCCGCTCCAGCGCCTGCAGAAGCATGTCCTTGTAGACCTTCAGGCGCGGCACATGCGCGATCAGGCGGTCAAGCACCGGCTCGGCCTTCTCGTGCAGGTCGCCCAGCCTGTCGATGATCGCCGCGTCGTGGTCCTTGTCCGAGTGGTCGTTCGGCAGCCGCTCGCCCCCCACTTCCATCGTCTGCCAGTCGGTGATGAGCTGCTTGATCTGGTCGTTGACGGCCTCGAAGTCGGTATAGGCCCGGTTCATCTCTGCATTGGCGCGCTGTTCGGCGAAGTCGCGGGAATAGCCCGACTGGAGCGAGATCGCGGCGGTTGGGGCGAGGATGTATTTCTCGCCCGCCCTGTTGACGCGCCCGGCTTCCGCGGCGGCGTCCAGATGGCGCTTCACCACCTCCTCGGGCAACCCGGTGATCTGCGCGACACCCGCCGGGTCGCCGTGCTTCTTGATGGCGAGCCCGTGCAGGGCGAGGGTCTGCTCGTTCATGTGCTCGTCTCCTTCTCGTGGGCCGCGCGCACCCGGTCGCGCACCTCGCGGCGCAGGATCTTGCCCGCGGCGCTCTTGGGCAGTTCGGGCCAGACCTCGACGGACTTCGGCGCCTTGTGGCCGGCGATGCGGGCGCGCACCTCGTCGCGGATGCGCTCGGGGTCGAGATCGGCGCGTCCCGCGACGACCGCATGCACCCGGTCGCCCCATGTCTCGTCGGGGAGACCGATGACCGCGGCTTCCACCACGCCCTCGCAGGCGAGCACCGCATCCTCGACCTCGCGCGGGTAGACGTTGTAACCGCCCGAGATCAGCATGTCGTTCTTGCGGTCGAGGATGTAGAAGAAGCCGTCCGCGTCCATCCGCCCTACGTCGCCGGTGTGCAGCCAACCATTCCGGAACGCCTGTTCCGTCGCCTCGGGCCGGTTCCAGTAGCGGGCCATGGTCATCGGCCCGCGCACGCAGATCTCGCCGATCTCGCCCGGCGGCAGTTCGCGGTCCTCGTCGTCCATCACCGCCACCTCGGCGATGGTGAAGGGACGCCCGCAGGAGCCCACCCGGTCGTGATCCTCGGGCTTGAGGCAGGTGATGACCATGGGGCTTTCGGCCTGCCCGTAGGTCTGGGCGAAGACCCGGCCGAAGCGCGCCTCGGCCCGTTCGTAGAGCCGCGGCGAGATGGGCGAGGCGCCATAGGCGATGCGGCGGAATTTCAGGTCGGCGCGCTCGATCCCCGGCGCCTCCATCAGCATGGCCAGCATGGTCGGCACGAGGAAGGTGAGCGAGGCGCCCTCGGCCTCGGCCAGTTGGATGAACTCGTCCGCGTCGAACTTCGTCATCACGAGCGAGCGCGCGCCACGCACCAGGCTGGGCAGGAAGAAGGCGCCCGAGGCATGCGCGATGGGCGCCGCGTGCAGGAAGGTATCGCCCTCGCGGATGTCCGGCATCAGGTCGGTGAGAAAGGCCGACAGCTCCGCCAGTTCGCCGCGCGTGCTCAGCGTGACCGCCTTGGGCTGCCCCGTCGTGCCGCCGGTGTAGCCCAGCCGCAGGGGCGCATCGAGCGGGCGGTCCACCTTGCACGGGGTCGCGTCGCCGCCCTCGATCATGGCGCACAGCTCATCCCAGCCGATCTGCATCGCGGGTGTGAGCCCGTCGAGCCCCGCGTGCAGCACGCAGACCGAGCCGCTGTCGCCCAGCTTGTAGTTGTGATCGGTCAGCGTCTCGCGCGTGTTCATGCCGACGCGCACCAGCCCCGCCTTGGCCAGCGCGTAGTAGGCGACGATGCACTCGATCGAGTTCGGCA
>NZ_JAWLFS010000142.1:0-7906 GCF_041685465.1 Rhodosalinus sp.
CGTGATCGCCGCCGTCAGCGTCGTCTTGCCGTGGTCAACGTGACCCACCGTCCCGATGTTCACGTGCGGCTTGCTGCGTTCGAACTTTGCCTTTGCCATGCCTGGCCTCCTTTTCGTCTCACGGTGCGTGCCGGGCACGCACCCTACGGGGTAGGGTGCGTGGATCCCCACGCACCGCGGTTATGCGTATTTCGCCTGAATCTCGTCCGAGATGTTCTGCGGGACCGGCTCGTAGTGGTCGAACTGCATCGTGAACTGCGCGCGGCCCGAGGACATGGAGCGCAGGTTGTTGATGTAGCCGAACATGTTCGCCAGCGGCACGAAGGCCTCGATCGCGATCGCGTTGCCGCGCGGGTCCTGTCCCTGCACCTGCCCGCGCCGCGAGGTCAGGTCGCCGATGATGCTGCCGGTGTATTCCTCCGGGGTGATCACCTCGACACGCATGACAGGCTCGAGAAGCTTCGCGCCGGCCTTCTTGAGACCCTCGCGCATGCACATGCGGCTGGCGATCTCGAAGGCGAGCACCGAGGAGTCGACGTCGTGGTACTTGCCGTCCACCAGCGCCACCTTGAAGTCGATCACCGGGAAGCCGGCCACGGGACCCGAGTCCATCACGGACTGGATGCCCTTCTCGACACCGGGCACGTACTCCTTCGGCACCGTGCCGCCGACGATGCGGCTCTCGAAGCTGTAGCCCTCGCCCGCCTCGGTCGGCGCGATTTCGAGCGCCACCTCGGCGAACTGACCGGAACCGCCTGTCTGCTTCTTGTGGGTATAGGTATGCTTCACCTGCTGCGAGATCGTCTCGCGATAGGCCACCTGCGGCGCGCCGATGTTGGCCTCGACCTTGAACTCGCGCTTCAGGCGATCGACGAGAATGTCGAGGTGAAGTTCGCCCATGCCCTTCATGATCGTCTGACCGGACTCGAGATCGGTCTCGACCCGGAACGACGGATCCTCCGCCGCGAGGCGCTGCAGGCCCGCCGACATCTTCTCCTGGTCGGCCTTGGTCTTGGGTTCGACCGCAATCTCGATCACCGGATCGGGGAAGGTCATCGTCTCGAGCACGACCGGCTTCGCGGAATCGCAGAGCGTGTCGCCCGTGGTCGTGTCCTTGAGACCCGCGAGCGCGATGATGTCGCCGGACCCGGCCCAGTCGATCTCCTCACGGGAGTTCGAGTGCATCATCATCATGCGCCCGATCCGCTCGCGCTTGCCCTTCGTGGCATTGAGGACGTTGTCGCCCTTCTTCATGTGTCCCGAGTAGATGCGGGTGAAGGTCAGCGAGCCGACGAAGGGGTCGTTCATGATCTTGAAGGCGAGGCCGGCGAAGGGCTCGTCGTCGCCCGGGCGGCGCTCGATGTTGCGTGTCTCGGTCTCGTCGTCCGGCGCGAAACCCTTGTAGGGCGGCACGTCGAGCGGACCGGGCAGGTAGTCGATCACCGCGTTCAGCATCGGCTGCACGCCCTTGTTCTTGAAGGCGGACCCCGCGAGCACCGGCACGAAGGAAAGCGAGAGCGTGCCCTTGCGGATGAGGCTGCGCAGCGTCGGAAGATCCGGTTCCTCGCCCTCGAGGTACTTTTCCATCGCCGCGTCGTCCTGCTCGACCGCGAGCTCGACGAGTTCGCCGCGCATCTCCTCGGCCTGGTCCTTCAGGTCGTCGCGGATGTCCTGGATGACCCAGGAGGCGCCGAGATCCTCGCCCTTCCAGACCCATTCCTTCATCGTCACCAGATCGACGATGCCCTCGAGCTTGTCCTCGGCCCCGATGGGCATCTGGATCGGCGCGGGGGTGGCCCCCGTGCGGTCCTTGATCATCTTCACGCAGTTGAAGAAGTCGGCCCCGAGCTTGTCCATCTTGTTGACGAAGACGATGCGCGGCACCTGGTAACGGTCCGCCTGTCGCCAGACGGTCTCGGTCTGGGGCTCGACGCCGGCGTTGGCGTCGAGCACCGCCACCGCCCCGTCGAGCACGGCGAGCGAGCGCTCCACCTCGATCGTGAAGTCGACGTGTCCCGGCGTGTCGATGATGTTGAAGCGGAACTTCGCCTCATCGGGCGTATCGCCGTAGATGCCGGTCGGGTTCTCCCCGTCCTCGGTGCGGAACCAGAAGGTCGTGGTCGCGGCCGAGGTGATCGTGATCCCCCGCTCCTGCTCCTGCTCCATCCAGTCCATGGTCGCGGCGCCGTCGTGCACCTCGCCGATCTTGTGCGAGCGGCCGGTGTAGAACAGGACGCGCTCGGTCGTCGTCGTCTTGCCGGCGTCGATATGCGCCATGATCCCGAAATTGCGGTAGCGCTCGAGCGAATAGTCGCGTTTCATCCTTGCGTCCTCTAGGTCGTCCGGGCCACGCCCGGGGCTTCCCCATGTTCCGTATCGGCCGGCTGGGTCGGAAAGGCGGGCGGGCGGCCGTCCGCGCCCGGCCCTCGGCTTACCAGCGGTAGTGGCTGAAGGCCTTGTTGGCCTCGGCCATCTTGTGCGTATCCTCGCGCTTCTTCACGGCCGAACCGCGGGAGTTCACGGCATCCAGCAGCTCGGAGGCGAGGCGCTCTTCCATGGTGTTCTCGTTGCGCTTGCGGCAGGCGTCGATGAGCCAGCGCAGCGCCAGCGCCTCGCGGCGCTCGGGGCGCACCTCGACCGGCACCTGATAGGTGGCACCGCCCACGCGGCGCGAGCGGACCTCGACCGAGGGCTTGATGTTGTCGAGCGCCTCGTGGAAGATTTCGACCGGCGCACGCTTGACCTTCGTCTCCACCCGGTCGAGCGCATTGTAGACGATGCCCTCGGCGACCGACTTCTTGCCGTCGATCATCAGGTTGTTCATGAACTTGGTCAGCACCCGATCGCCGAATTTCGGGTCGGGCAGGATTTCACGTTTCTCGGCGCGATGACGGCGGGACATCCTCTGTTCCTCTTACTTCGGGCGCTTGGCGCCGTATTTGGAGCGGCGCTGCCGGCGGTCCTTGACGCCCTGCGTGTCGAGCACGCCGCGCAGGATGTGGTAGCGCACGCCCGGAAGGTCCTTCACACGGCCACCACGGATCAGGACCACCGAGTGCTCCTGAAGATTGTGCTTCTCGCCGGGAATGTAGCTGATCACCTCGTAGCCGTTGGTCAGGCGAACCTTCGCAACCTTCCGCATGGCCGAGTTCGGCTTCTTCGGCGTGGTCGTGTAGACCCGCGTGCAGACGCCGCGCTTCTGCGGGTTGCCCTCGAGATGCATCGACTTGTTCGACCGGGTCTTGGGCTGCCGCGGCTTGCGGATCAGCTGCTGGATCGTTGGCATAAGGGTCTCTTCCCCGTTTGTCTCGTCCGCCGCGGCGGCCCGCGGCTGGCTTCCTCGGCGGCGCGCACGGCATCCGCGCAAAACTACAAGTGCCGCATTCAGCCCTTGCCTTCGGGCCGACGCGGCGGGCTTCCAGAGGATCGGGGCGGTCGCCCGGATCTTGGCCACTTCAGTCATGATGCCGGCGCCCTGAACAGTCCGGGGGCCGGGATGCGGCGCGTATAGGCAGAGTCGCGAGGGTTGTCAACAGCCCGCCGACGCTTGCCGTGCGGGGCGCCGCGGTGCAACCCTCGTCCCGGTCTTTCGGAACGGGCACACCCATGCAGATCATCGGCTTCTGCCGCTTCTCCTACCCCGCCGAGGGCGGCTTTCAGGTGGAGCACGACGACATCGCCACACGCATCGCCTATCTCTACGCGCCCGAGCGGATCGAGGCGCGGTTCCGCCAGTTCGAGACGATCTGCCTGCCCGGCATCGCGGCCCAGACGGACCCCGAGTTCACCTTCCTCGTGCTCGTGGGCGAAGCGATGCCCGCCCCCCTGCGCGCGCGGCTCGAGGGGCTGCTGGCCGCAGTACCGCAGGCGCGGATCGTCGCGCGTCCGCCCGGACCCCACCGCCAGGTCTGTCAGGAGGTCATCAACGACGCGCGCGACATGGACGAGCCCTGCGTGATGTTCCGGCACGACGACGACGACGCTGTGGCGGTGACCTTCGTGGAGCGCCTGCGCGCCGCCGCGCGGGATTGCGCGGCGCTCACCCGGTCGCACCGGATGGTCGGATTCGACTGGAACCGCGGCTGGGTCGGACGCCCGACCGCGCAGGGTCTCCGCGCCGAGCCGACCGTCACACCCTACTGGGGCGTTGCACAGGCGGCGGCGGTGCAGCCGGGGGTCCGGCTCACGCTGATGAACTTCGCGCACAACAGGATCAATCGATTCATGCCGACCGTGACCTTCACGCACGAGGACATGTACCTGCGCGGTCACAACGACCACAACGACTCTCGCCAGAAGGCGCATGTCGCGCCGGCGGAGCTGCCACTTCTCGACGCGGCGGGCGAGGCGCATTTCCGCGAGCGCTTCGCGATCGACGCCGACCGCGTGCGCGCGGTTTTCGCAGCCCCCTGACACGGCAGCGGCGGCGCCCGGAAGCGCCGCCGCCCGATACTGCATGGCCGGCCCCGAGGGACCGAGCGATCACTCGTCGCGGCTTTCCGGCGTATCGACGGGGAACGCGTCCTCCGCGGTGACCTCCTCGGCCGGCGCGGCAAGCGCGGCGGCGGCCTCCGCCTCCTCGCGCCGGGCCTCGATCACGACGTTGTCGCGGTTCTGCGCGACACGGCGCACGCGCTCCGTCGCGCCCCCGGTGCCCGCCGGGATCAGGCGGCCGACGATCACGTTCTCCTTCAGGCCGACGAGCTTGTCGCGCTTGCCCTGAACGGAGGCCTCGGTGAGCACGCGCGTCGTCTCCTGGAAGGAGGCGGCGGAGATGAAGGACCGCGTCTGCAGCGAGGCCTTGGTGATGCCGAGCAGGATCGGTTCCGCGTTCGCCGGGCGCCCGCCCTTGGCCTCCGCCTTGGCGTTGGCCTCGTCCAGCTCCGCCTTGTCGACATGCTCTCCCTTGAGAAGCGTGGTCTCGCCGCTGTCGAGGATCTCCCACTTCTGGAGCATCTGGCGGACGATCACCTCGATGTGCTTGTCGTTGATCTTCACGCCCTGCAGGCGATAGACCTCCTGCACCTCGTCGACCATGTAGTTGGCCAGCGCCTCGACCCCCATGATCGACAGGATGTCGTGCGGCGCCGGGTTGCCGTCCATGACGTAGTCGCCCTTCTGGACATAGTCGCCCTCCTGCACGGGGACGTGCTTGCCCTTGGGCACCATGTACTCGGCCGGCTGCTGGCTGTCGTCCGCGGGCTCGATCGTGATGCGACGCTTGTTCTTGTAGTCCTTTCCGAAGCGCACGTAGCCGTCGATCTCGGCGATGATCGCGTGGTCCTTGGGCCGCCGCGCCTCGAAGAGTTCCGCCACCCGCGGCAGACCGCCGGTGATGTCCTTCGTCTTGGCGCCCTCGCGCGGGATGCGCGCCACGACGTCGCCGGCCTCGATCTTCTGGCCGTCCTCGCAGGACAGGATGGCGTCCACCGACATCGGGTAGGTGACCGGGTTGCCCGCCTCGTTGCGCACCGGCTGGCCGTCCTCGTCCACGAGGATGATCTCGGGCTTCAGCTCGTTGCCCTTCGGCGCGGTCCGCCAGTCGGCGACGATCTTCTGGGTCATGCCGGTGGCTTCGTCGGTCTCCTCGCGCACGGCGACGCCGTTGACGAGGTCCACATGGCGCGCGATCCCCGATTTCTCGGCGATGATCGGCAGCGTGTAGGGATCCCACTCGAAGAGCTTGTCGCCCCGCTCGATTTCGGCCCCGTCCTTGACGAAGAGCTTGGAGCCGTAGCCGACCTTGTGGCTCGCCCGCTCCTGCCCCTGCTCGTCCTGGATCGAGAGCTTCATGTTGCGGCCCATGACCAGCAGTTCGCCCGCCGCGTTCGTGAGCGTCGAGGCGTTCTCGAAGCGCACGATCCCCGGCTGGCTCGCCTCGAGGAAGGACTGCTGGCCGCCCTGCGCGACGCCGCCGATGTGGAAGGTCCGCATCGTGAGCTGCGTGCCCGGCTCGCCGATCGACTGCGCGGCGATGATGCCCACGGCTTCGCCGACGTTGACCATCGTGCCCCGCGCGAGATCGCGCCCGTAGCACATGGCGCAGACGCCCTCTTCGGATTCGCAGGTGAGCGGGCTGCGGATACGCGCCGTCTGCACCGCCGCCTCGTCGAGGCGGTCGGCGAGGCGCTCGTCCACGAGTTCCCCGGCCGCAACGATCACTTCGCCACTCGTCGGGTCGGCGATGTCCTCCGCCGCGATCCGGCCGAGCACGCGCTCGCCGAGGCTCGCCACGAGTTCGCCCTCGTTCACGGCCGGTTCGGCCATGATCGACAGGTCGGTGCCGCAGTCGTGTTCGCGCACGATGCAATCCTGCGCCACGTCCACGAGACGCCGGGTCAGGTAGCCCGAGTTCGCCGTCTTGAGCGCGGTGTCCGACAGGCCCTTCCGGGCACCGTGGGTGGAGTTGAAGTACTCCAGAACGGTGAGGCCTTCCTTGAAGTTCGAGATGATCGGCGTCTCGATGATGTCGCCGTTCGGCTTGGCCATCAGGCCGCGCATCCCGCCGAGCTGTTTCATCTGCGTGACCGAGCCCCGGGCGCCGGAGTGCGCCATCATGTAGATCGAGTTCGGCTCCTGCTCGGCCCCGGCCTCGTCGTACTGCGTGGCGGAGATCGAGCCCATCATGGCCTCGGTCACCTGGTCGTTGCACTTCGACCAGGCATCCACGACCTTGTTGTACTTCTCGCCCTGCGTGATGAGTCCGTCCATGTACTGCTGTTCGAACTCTTTGACGTGGTCGCGGGTCTCGTCGACGATGCCCCACTTCTCCTCGGGGATCACCATGTCGTCCTTGCCGAAGGAGATGCCGGCGCGGAACGCCTCGCGGAAGCCGAGCGACATGATCTGATCGCAGAAGATGACCGACTCCTTCTGCCCGCAGTAGCGGTAGACGGTGTCGATGACCTGCTGCACCTCCTTCTTGCGCAGGAGGCGGTTGACCAGCTCGAAGGGGGCCTTCGCGTTCAGCGGCATGAGCTGGCCCAGCCGCACGCGGCCCGGCGTCGTGTCGCAGCGCACCCAGATCTCGTTGCCGGTCTCGTCGATCTGCGGCATCCGGCAGGTGATCCGCGCGTGCATGTGCACCTGCCCCGTGTCGAGCGCGAACTGCACCTCGTCGGGGTTGGCGAAGGCCATGCCCTCGCCCTTCATCCCGTCACGCGCGAGGCTGATGTAGTAGAGGCCGAGGACCATGTCCTGCGAGGGCACGATGATCGGCGAGCCGTTCGCCGGCGACAGCACGTTGTTCGTGCTCATCATCAGCACCCGGGCCTCGAGCTGCGCCTCGAGCGACAGCGGCACGTGCACCGCCATCTGGTCGCCGTCGAAGTCGGCGTTGAAGGCCGCGCAGACCAGCGGGTGAAGCTGGATCGCCTTGCCCTCGATCAGAACCGGCTCGAAGGCCTGGATGCCGAGGCGGTGCAGCGTCGGCGCGCGGTTCAGCAGGACGGGATGCTCGCGGATCACCTCGTCGAGGATGTCCCAGACCTCGGGGCGCTCCTTCTCGACGAGCTTCTTGGCCTGCTTGACGGTGGAGGAGAGGCCCTTCGCCTCGAGCCGCGAGTAGATGAACGGCTTGAAGAGCTCGAGCGCCATCTTCTTCGGCAGGCCGCACTGATGCAGCTTGAGCTCGGGACCGGTCACGATGACCGAGCGGCCCGAGAAGTCCACCCGCTTGCCGAGAAGGTTCTGGCGGAACCGGCCCTGCTTGCCCTTCAGCATGTCGGAGAGCGACTTCAGCGGGCGCTTGTTGGCCCCGGTGATGACGCGGCCGCGGCGGCCGTTGTCGAAGAGCGCGTCCACCGACTCCTGCAGCATCCGCTTCTCGTTGCGCACGATGATGTCGGGCGCGCGCAGCTCGATCAGCCGCTTGAGGCGGTTGTTGCGGTTGATCACCCGGCGGTAG
>NZ_JAWLFS010000143.1:0-7850 GCF_041685465.1 Rhodosalinus sp.
AGCGCCTCGGCGCCCGAGATGATCTCGATGAGCTCGTTGGTGATCGCGGCCTGGCGCGAGCGGTTGTATTCGATCGTCAGCTTGTCGATCATCTCGCCCGCGTTGCGCGTCGCGTTGTCCATCGCGCTCATCCGCGCGCCCTGTTCGGACGCACCGTTCTCCAGCAGGGCGGAGAAGATCTGCGTCGCCACGCCCTTGGGCAGCAGATCTGCGAGGATCTCTTCCTCGCCCGGCTCGTAGTCGTAGAGCGTGCTCTCGGCGTCCGCTTCGGGCGCGTCGAACTGGGCGGGGATGATCTGCGTCGCCGTGGGGATCTGCGTCACGACATTCTGGAAGCGCGAGAAGAAGATCGTCGCAACGTCGAACTCTTCCGCCTCGAAGCGGTCGAGCACGTCCTTGGCGATCCGCTGCGCATCGCCGTAGCCCACGCGCTTGACCTCGGAGAGGTCCACGTGCCCGACGAAAAGCTCGCTCCAGTCACGGCGGAGGGCGTCACGCCCCTTCTTGCCGACGGTCAGGATCCTGACCGTCTTGCCCTCGGCGGTCAGCGCCTCGGCCTTCTGCCGCGCGAGCTTGGCGATGTTGGCGTTGAAGCCGCCGCAGAGCCCGCGCTCGGCGGTCATCACCACCAGAAGGTGGGTCTGATCGCTGCCCGTGCCGGCCAGGAGCTTCGGCGCCGTGTCGCTGTCGCCGACGCTCGCGGCGAGCTGGCCCATGACGGCGGCGAAGCGCTCGGCATAGGGGCGTGCCATCTCGGCGGCTTCCTGGGCGCGGCGGAGCTTGGCCGCCGCGACCATCTGCATGGCCTTGGTGATCTTCCGGGTCGACTTGACCGACTCGATCCGGTTCTTGAGGTCCTTGAGGCTCGGCATGTGGCCTTGGTCCTTTGTCCCTGGGGATCAGGTCAGCTGAAGTCTTTCGCGTATTCGTCGATCGCGGCCTTCAGCTTGTCGGCGGCCTCGCCCTTGATCTTGGGGTCCTCGTCGGCGATCCAGTCGAGGATGTCCTTGCGCTTGCCGCGCAGGTGCTTGAGCAGCCCCTGCTCGAAGCGGCTGACGTCCGACACCTTCAGCTCGTCGAGGTAGCCGTTGGTGCCGGCGAAGATCACCGCGACGATCTCGGCGTTCGTGAGCGGCGAGTACTGCTGCTGCTTCAGCAGCTCGGTCAGCCGTGCGCCACGGTTCAGCAGACGCTGCGTCGCCGCGTCGAGGTCCGAGCCGAACTGCGCGAAGGCGGCCATCTCGCGGTACTGCGCGAGCTCGAGCTTCAGCGAGCCGGCGACCGACTTCATCGCCGCCGTCTGCGCCGAGGAGCCCACCCGGCTCACCGAGAGGCCGGTGTTCACGGCGGGGCGCACACCCTGATAGAAGAGGTCGGTCTCGAGGAAGATCTGGCCGTCGGTGATCGAGATGACGTTCGTCGGGATGAAGGCCGAGATGTCGCCGGCCTGCGTCTCGATGATGGGCAGCGCGGTCAGCGACCCGGCGCCGTTGTCGTCGTTCATCTTCGCCGCGCGCTCGAGGAGACGCGAGTGCAGGTAGAACACGTCGCCCGGGAATGCCTCGCGGCCCGGCGGACGGCGCAGCAGGAGCGACATCTGACGGTAGGCGACGGCCTGCTTGGAGAGGTCGTCGAAGGTGATGAGCGCGTGGCGCGCGTTGTCGCGGAAATACTCGGCCATGGCGCAGGCGGCGTAGGGCGCGAGATACTGCATCGGCGCGGATTCGGAGGCCGTCGCGGCGACCACGATGGAGTATTCCATCGCGCCGCTCTCCTCGAGCTTCTTGACGAGCTGCGCGACCGTCGAGCGCTTCTGCCCGATGGCGACGTAGACGCAGTAGAGCTTCTTCGACTCGTCGTCACCCGCCGCGTCGTTGTAGCTCTTCTGGTTGAGCATCGCGTCGAGCGCGACGGCGGTCTTGCCGGTCTGGCGGTCGCCGATGATGAGCTCGCGCTGGCCGCGGCCGATCGGGATCATGGCGTCGATCGCCTTGAGGCCGGTGGCCATCGGCTCGTGCACCGACTTGCGCGGGATGATGCCCGGCGCCTTCACGTCGGCGACGCGGCGCTCGCTGGTCCCGATCTCGCCCTTGCCGTCGATCGGCTGCCCGAGCGCGTCCACGACACGGCCGAGCAGCGCATCGCCGACGGGCACGTCCACGATCGACTTGGTGCGCTTGACGACGTCGCCCTCTCCGATGTCGCGGTCGGAGCCGAAGATCACGACGCCGACGTTGTCCACCTCGAGGTTCAGCGCCATGCCGCGGATGCCGCCCGGGAACTCGACCATCTCGCCGGCCTGGATGCTGTCGAGGCCGTGCACGCGGGCGATGCCGTCACCCACGGACAGGACGCGGCCGACCTCGGCCACCTCGGCTTCCTCGCCGAAGGACTTGATCTGTTCCTTCAGGATCGCCGAGATCTCGGCAGCTTGGATACCCATCTATCCGACCTCTTTCATTGCGTTCTGGAGAGCCGCGAGGCGCGCGCGGATCGAGCTGTCGATCATCACGGAACCCACCTTCACGACGAGACCGCCGATGAGATCCTCATCGACGGCGGCGTTGATCTTGACGTCCTTGCCGATCCGCGCGCGCAGCGTCTCGGCCAGCTTTTTCGACTGCGCGTCGGTGAGCGGCCGGGCGGATGTGACATCGGCCGTGACCTCGCCCTTGTGGCGCGCGATGCGCGCGCGGAGCTGGCCGACGAGCGCCGGCAGCACGAAGAGCCGCCGCTTCTCGGCCATCAGCCCGAGGGCGTTGCGCAGCGCGGGCGGCAGGCCCATCTTGTCGGCGACGGCGAGGATCGCCGCCTTCTGCTCGTCGCGCGAATAGACGGGCGAGGCGATCAGATCACGCAGATCGGCGCTCGCGTCGAGCGCGGCGCCGAGGTCGTCCACCCCGCGCTCGAGATCGCCGAGCGCGTCGGACTCGAGCGCGATCTCGAATATCGCCGTGGCATAGCGCGCCGCGATGCCGGAGGAAATCGAAGCAGATTCGGACACGTCCACCCTTCCGCTCTGATGCCCCGGCATCCGGCACAGGGCGTGCCGCCCGGGGGCGTTGTCGTGCCCGGCCGGGCGCCGAGCCGCAAGATCGAGGTGCGTGTAGCAGAGGCTTTCACGGCGGGCAACTCCTCTTGCCCCGTTCCCGCTCGCCCGCGCTGCGCCCCGCATATCCGGTGGCCGCGCGGCACCGCGCGTGTCTCACGCGGGCTTCGCCTCCGGCGCGAGCACCCCGGCCCGTTCCGGCACGCGCTCGCTCAGCCCGCCCGGCCGCGCCGGCGGGCGCGTGCCCGCTTCCACCATCACCACGCCGCCCGCGAGCGGCATGTGCAGACGCCGGCCGAGGCGTTCCCACATCGGCCCGGACTTCATCCAGAAGCGCCGCGCCGTCGGCGGCTGGAAGAGCGCGGCGGCGTGGCGCTCCGGGACGAAGTCGTGCGCCGTGAGCAGCGCCTCGAGCTGGCCGAGCGAATAGGGCCGGCCGTAGCCGAAAGGGGTCGCGTCCGAACGCGACCAGAGCCCCGCGCGATTGGGCACGATGAACATCGCCCGCCCGCCGGGGCCCAGGACGCGGCGCGCCTCTTCCAGCAGCGCGGCGGGACGTTCGGAGGTTTCGAGCCCGTGCATCACGACGAGGCGGTCCACATGCCCCGTCTCCAGCGGCCAGAGCGTCTCCTCGCAGAGCACCGAGACGTTCGGCATTCCCGCCGGCCAGGGCATGACCCCCTGAGGACCCGGCATCAGCGCGACCACACGCCGCGCCTCCCCGAGATAGGGCCGGAGCAGCGGAACCGCGAAGCCGAAGCCGGCCACGGTGCGACCCTTCGCCTCGGGCCAGAGCGTGGTCAGCTGACCGCGCACGGCCGCCTGAGCGGCCCGGCCGAGCGCGCTCCGGTAATAGAACTCTCTGAAGTCCTGCACGTCCAGATGCATTGCGGGCCCCGGGGCGGATCGGCCAAGCTGCGCCGAGCATAGCAACGGAGGACCGAAACGCCATGCCCCTCGATATCGTCACGGTGCCCTGCCTGTCGGACAACTACGCCTTCCTCGCGCATGATCCGGAGACCGGGACAACCGCGGTCGTGGACGTGCCGGAGGCGGCGCCGATCCTCGCCGCCCTCGGGGAACGGGGCTGGCGCGCGGACATCGTGCTGCTGACCCATCACCACGCCGACCACGTGCAGGGGCTCGGCGCGCTCGCCGAGCGCTTCTCGCCCCGCGTCGTGGGCGCCGCGGCGGACGCGCACCGCCTGCCGCCGCTCGACGCGGCGGTGCGCGAGGGCGACACGGTCGAGATCGGCGCCGAGCGCGGCACCGTGCTCGATGTGCCGGGCCACACGGTCGGGCACATCGCCTTTCATTTCCCGGCAAGCCGCGCGGCCTTCACCGCCGACAGCCTGATGGCGCTCGGCTGCGGGCGGGTCTTCGAGGGCACGATGGCGCAGATGTGGGACAGCCTCACGAAGCTCGCCGCGCTGCCCCCCGAGACGATGATTCACTCGGGGCACGAGTACACGCTGGCCAACGGAAAGTTCGCGCGCTCCGTTGAACCGGGCAACGCCCGCCTTATCTCCCGTATTGACGAATGCGAGCAGGCGCGTGCGGCGGGACGGCCCACGGTGCCGTCGGAACTCGCGCTGGAGTTGGAGACCAACCCGTTCCTGCGCCCCGAAAGTGTCGAGATCCGCGACACCGTCGGCCTGCCCGACGCCCCCGCGGCGGAGGTCTTCGCGGCCGTGCGGACCCGCAAGGACAATTTCTGAGCCGCCGCGCGGCGGGCGCGCCGGTTTCGGAGCCCCACTTCACGCGATGTGATGCCCCCGCCCAAGAAAGTTCTTGAAGACCGCCCGTCTTCGACCAAACTTTAACACTACGAGCCCATGGTCGGAGGGGCCTCCGCCCGTCCGACCCAGACCAGAGGAGCACACCCGTGCCGTCTTTCTCGACAACGCTGGAACAGGCCATCCACTCCGCGCTGGCGCTGGCGAACTCGCGGTCGCACGAATTCGCCACGCTCGAGCACCTGCTGCTCGCGCTCGTCGACGAGCCCGAAGCATCCAAGGTGCTCAAGGCCTGCAATGTCGACACCGAGGAGCTGCGCGGAACCCTCGTGGACTTCATCGACGACGAGCTCTCGAACCTCGTCACCGACGTCGAGGGATCGGAGGCCGTGCCGACCACCGCCTTCCAGCGCGTGATCCAGCGCGCCGCGATCCACGTCCAGAGCTCCGGCCGCACCGAGGTGACGGGCGCCAACGTCCTCGTCGCCATCTTCGCGGAGCGCGAGTCGAACGCCGCCTTCTTCCTGCAGGAACAGGACATGACGCGCTACGACGCGGTGAACTTCATCGCGCACGGCGTCGCCAAGAACCCGGCCTACGGCGAGAGCCGCCCGGTCACCGGCGCCAGCGAGCAGCAGGAGGAGGAGGCGCAGGCCGCCGCCGAGTCCACCGATCAGAAGGAATCGGCGCTCGGCAAGTACTGCGTCGACCTCAACGCCAAGGCACGCGAGGGCGACGTCGATCCGCTGATCGGCCGCGACACCGAGGTCGAGCGCTGCATCCAGGTGCTCTGCCGCCGGCGCAAGAACAACCCGCTGCTCGTCGGCGATCCCGGCGTCGGCAAGACCGCCATCGCCGAGGGCCTCGCGCGCAAGATCGTCAAGGGCGAGACGCCCGAGGTGCTCAAGGGCACGACGATCTACGCCCTCGACATGGGCGCGCTGCTCGCCGGCACGCGCTACCGCGGCGACTTCGAGGAGCGGCTGAAGGCCGTGGTGCAGGAACTCGAGGAGCACAGGGACGGCGTGCTCTTCATCGACGAGATTCACACCGTCATCGGCGCCGGCGCCACCTCGGGCGGGGCGATGGACGCCTCGAACCTCCTGAAGCCCGCGCTTCAGGGCGGCAAGCTGCGCACCATGGGCTCCACCACCTACAAGGAGTTCCGCCAGCACTTCGAGAAGGACCGCGCGCTCAGCCGCCGCTTCCAGAAGATCGACGTGACCGAGCCGACCGTCGATGACGCGGTGAAGATCCTCAAGGGCCTCAAGCCCTACTTCGAGAAGCACCACGCGGTGAAATACACCACCGACGCGATCAAGACGGCGGTGGAGCTCAGCGCGCGCTACATCACCGACCGCAAGCTGCCCGACAAGGCGATCGACGTGATCGACGAGGCCGGCGCGGCGCAGCACCTCCTGGCCGAATCGAAGCGGCGCAAGACCATCGGCCAGAAGGAGATCGAGGGCGTGGTCGCCAAGATCGCGCGCATCCCGCCCAAGAACGTCTCCAAGGACGACGCCGAGGTGCTCAAGGACCTCGAGGGCACGCTCAAGCGCGTGGTCTTCGGGCAGAACGCCGCGATCGAGGCGCTCTCGAGCTCGATCAAGCTCGCCCGGGCCGGCCTGCGCGAGCCCGACAAGCCGATCGGCAACTACCTCTTCGCCGGGCCGACCGGCGTCGGCAAGACGGAGGTCGCCAAGCAGCTCGCCGATACGCTGGGCGTCGAGCTCCTGCGCTTCGACATGTCGGAGTACATGGAAAAGCACGCCGTCTCGCGCCTGATCGGCGCACCGCCGGGCTACGTGGGCTTCGATCAGGGCGGGCTCCTGACCGACGGTGTGGACCAGCACCCGCACTGCGTGCTCCTGCTCGACGAGATCGAGAAGGCGCACCCGGACGTCTTCAACGTCCTGCTGCAGGTGATGGACCATGGCACGCTCACCGATCACAACGGCCGCCAGGTGGACTTCCGCAACGTGATCCTGATCATGACCTCCAACGCCGGCGCCATCGAGCAGGCGCAGGCCGCCGTCGGCTTCGGCCGCGACCGCCGCGAGGGCGAGGATCAGGCCGCGATCGAGCGGACCTTCACGCCGGAGTTCCGCAACCGCCTCGACGCCGTGATCAGCTTCGGCGCCCTGCCGAAGGAGGTCATCCTGCAGGTGGTCGAGAAGTTCGTCCTCCAGCTCGAGGCGCAGCTCATGGACCGCAACGTCACCATCGAGCTGACCGAATCGGCCGCCGAATGGCTCGCCGAGAAGGGTTACGACGACAAGATGGGCGCCCGCCCGCTCGGCCGCGTGATCCAGGAGAACATCAAGAAGCCCCTCGCCGAGGAGCTTCTGTTCGGCAAGCTCGCCAAGGGCGGGGTGGTCCGCGTCGCCGTGAAGGACGGCGAGCTCGACCTGCAGATCGAGAGCACGCCGAAGCCGCGCCTCTCGTCGAAGAAGCCGCCGCTCCTGACGGCCGACTGACCGATGCTCTGGCGAGCCTTGGCGCTCGCCCTCGCCCCCGTGGCCGTGCCGGCCGCGGGGGCGCTTGATCTTGCGATGCCCCTCGACTGCCCCGAGGGCATGGGCTGCTACATCCAGCAGTATGTCGATCACGATCCCGGCCCGGGCGCAGGGGACTACGCCTGCGGCACGCTCTCCTACGACGGGCACACCGGCACCGATTTCGCCCTTCCCACCCACGCGGATCTCGCGGCCCCGGTCCCCGTGACCGCCGCGGCGCCGGGCACCGTGCGCGCGGTGCGCGACGGGATGCCCGACCGGATCTCGTCCGAGGCCGGCGCCTCCGAGATCGAGGGGCGCGGCTGTGGCAACGGCGTCGCCCTCCGCCACGGCGACGGCTGGGAGACGCAGTACTGCCACCTCGCGCAAGGCTCCATCGCCGTCGCCCCGGGCGACCGCGTGGCGCGCGGGCAGCGCCTCGGCGCCGTGGGCCTCAGCGGCCGCACCGAATTTCCGCATCTCGAACTGGTCGTCCGCCGCGACGGCACGGCCGTCGATCCCTTCGACCCGGAGGGCGAGGCCACCTGCGGATCGCCGCCGGAGGACACG
>NZ_JAWLFS010000144.1:0-7733 GCF_041685465.1 Rhodosalinus sp.
GAAGCCGGGGCCGGGGCGCTACCGCCAGTTCTACCAGTGCGACGCGGACACCGTGGGCGCGGCCAGCGTGGCGGCCGACGCCGAGATCTGCGCCATGCTCGTCGACACGCTCGAGGCCGTGGGCATCCCGCGCGGGGACTATGTGGTGCGGGTGAACAACCGGAAGGTGCTGAACGGCGTGCTGGAGGTCATGGGGCTGGCTGACGAGGAGCAACGCGCCGACGTGCTGCGCACCATCGACAAGTTCGACAAGGTGGGGGAGGCCGGGGTGCGCGAGCTCTTAGGCAAGGGCCGGCGCGACGCCTCCGGCGCCTTCATCGAGGGGGTGGGGCTCACGCCCGAGCAGGCCGAGCCCGTCGTCGCCTTCCTCACCTCGCGCGGGGAGACGGCGGAGGCGACGCTCGCCAACCTCGCGGCGGCGGTGGGCGAGAGCGCGGTGGGCGCCGAGGGCGTCGCGGAGCTCCGCCAGATCTCGGAGCTTCTGGAGGCCCAGGGCTACGGACCCGACCGCATCGTGATCGACCCCTCGGTGGTGCGCGGTCTCGGCTACTACACCGGCCCGGTCTACGAGGCGGAGCTCACCTTCGAGATCCGTGACGACAAGGGCCGCCCGCGGCAGTTCGGCTCGGTCGCGGGCGGCGGGCGTTACGACGACCTCGTCAAGCGTTTCACCGGGCAGGCGGTGCCGGCCACCGGCGTCTCGATCGGGGTGGATCGCCTGCTGGCCGCGCTGCGCGAGACGGGGCGGGTCGGGCACGCCGCGGCCGCCGGGCCGGTCGTCGTGACGGTGATGGACCGCGAGCGGATGGCCGATTACCTCGCCATGGCGGCGGACCTGCGTGCCGCCGGCATCCGCGCCGAGGTCTACCTCGGCAACCCGAAGAACTTCGGCAACCAGATGAAATACGCCGACCGCCGCGGCGCGCCGGTGGCCGTCATCGCGGGCGAGGACGAGCGCGCGCGCGGCGTCGTGCAACTCAAGGACCTGATCCTCGGCGCGCAGATCGCCGAGAGCGCGACCCTCGAAGAGTGGAAGGAGCGCCCGAGCCAGGTGGAGGTGGCGCGCGGCGATCTGGTGGCGGAGGTGCGCGCGATCCTCGCCGCGCACGGCCTCGGCCCCTCCGAATGACGCCCGCGTCCGCCGACACCCGCGCGGCGACCCGTGCGGAGGCCGCCCGCCTCGTCGCGCGCTTCGAGGCCGCGGGCGCGCGGGCGGTGGACTGCGCCATCCTGCAGCCCGCCGACACGCTGCTCGACCTTTACGGCGAGGACATCCGCGCGCGGGCCTACACGACGCACGACCCGCTGCGCGGCGAGCGCATGCTGCGCCCGGATTTCACCGTGCCGGTGGTCGAGATGCACATGGCCGAAGGCGCGGAACCCGCGCGCTACACCTACGCCGGCGAGGTCTTCCGCCGGCAGGAGGACGACCCCGACCGCGCGAGCGAATACATCCAGGCGGGCTACGAGGTCTTCGACGGCGCCGATCCCACGGCCGCGGAGGCGGAGGTCTTCGCCCTCTTCGCCGAGGCGCTGGCGCCGCTCGGCCTGCGCGCCGCGACGGGCGACATCGGGCTGCTGACGGCCGCCGTGCAGGGGCTGAGGACGACCGATCGGCGCAAGGCCGCGCTCCTGCGCCACATCTGGCGCCCGCGCCGCTTCCGCGATCTGCTCGACCGCTTCGCGGGGCGCAGGCCGGTGCCGACCGCGCGGGTCGCGCTTCTGAACGACCCGGAGCCGATGGCACATGCCGGGCCGCTCCTCGGCCTGCGCTCGGAGGCGGAGATCATGGCCCGCGTCGCCGCGCTGCGCGAGGACGCCGCGGCGCCGCCCGTCGCGCCTGAGGAGGTGGCGGGCCTCGACGCGCTCCTGGACGTGCGCGACGCCGCGCCGCGCGCGCTGGACCGGCTGCGCGGGATCGCGCAGGAGATGCCGGCGATCCTGCCGGCGGTCGACCGGCTCGCCGCGCGCCTCGCCGCCCTCGCCGGGCATGGCATCGACGTCGACCGCCTCGACTTCGAGGCGAGCTACGGGCGCACCTCGATGGAGTATTACGACGGCTTCGTCTTCGGCTTCTACGCGGAAGGGCGCGACCTTCCGCCCGTGGCCTCGGGCGGGCGCTACGACGCCCTGACGCGGCAGCTTGGGCGCGGCGCGGCGATCCCCGCGGTGGGCGGCGTGATCCGCCCCGGACTGACGCTGGCGCTCGGGGGGGCGGCATGACGGTGAAGCTCGCGGTGCCCTCCAAGGGCCGGATGATGGAGCAATGCGCCGAGTGGTTCGCCGCGCGTGGCGTGACGCTGGCGCGCAGGGGCGCCGAGCGCGAATACTCCGGCGCGGTTGAAGGGGCCGAGGGCGTGGACCTCGTGCTGCTCTCGGCGGGCGAGATCCCGCGCGAACTCGCGGCCGGGCGCGTCCACCTCGGTGTCACGGGCGCCGACCTCGTGCGCGAGACGCTCGCGCGCTGGGAGACGCGGGTCGAGGCGCTCGCCGGGCTCGGCTTCGGCCGCGCCGACCTGGTGATCGCCGTGCCCGACGCCTGGGTGGACGTGGACACGCTCGACGATCTCGACATGGCGGCGGCGGATTTCCGGGCGGCGCACGGCCACCGCCTGCGGATCGCCACGAAATACCACCGCCTCGTGCGCGAATTCCTGCGCGCGCATGGCGTCGCCGATTACCGCCTCGTCGACAGCCAGGGCGCGACCGAGGGGACCGTCCGCAACCTGACCGCCGAGTCGATCGCCGACATCACCTCCTCCGGCGAGACGCTCCGCGCCAACCACCTGAAGATTCTCTCCGACGGGCTGGTGCTCCGGAGCGAGGCGACGCTCTACCGGTCCCGCGCCGCCCAACTGGAGCCGGAAGACGACCGCGCGATGGCGGCGCTGTTGGAGACGCTCGGGCTCGGATGAGGGCCGATCGGGCCCGGGGTGTCACAACGCCGGGAGAGCACACGGCCGTTTCTCGAAAAGCCGCGGCTTACGGCGACTCCGGTCCCTGAGGGCGTCCATGGACGACAGGCTCGATATTTCGGACGCGACCGTGCGGGCGCTGCTGCGACGAGATGCGGTGGACCTGGCCGACCTGCCTCTCGAGCGGCTCGTCCCGGGCGGCTGGGACAACCGCAGCTTCCGGCTCGGCGACGGCTACGTCCTGCGGTTTCCCGCCGCCGCGCGTTACGCCGCGCAGGTCGCACGGGAGGCACGCTGGCTGCCCGTGCTCGCGCCGAAGCTGCCCCTGGCTGTACCGCAGACCGTGTGCACGGGATGCCCGGGCTTCGGCTATCCCTTCCCCTGGGCCGTACGACGCTGGATCGAGGGAACCGTGGCGGGGCCGGAACAAGCCCGGGATCCGGCCTTCGCGGCCACGCTGGCAGACGGACTGACGGCGCTTCAGGGGGTGCCGTCGGAAGGCGGGCCGGCACCGGGCGTCGGGAATTTTCACCGCGGTGGCGAGCTCCGTGTCTATCGCGGAGAAACGGCAGCCGCGCTCGACCGGATCGGCGCGTCGGGCGCCGGTGGAGCGTCGGTCTGGGCCACCGCCGAGGCTGCGGACGTCGCGGGACAGCCACGCTGGGTGCACGGAGACGTGGCACCGAGCAACTTGTTGCTCAGGCGCAGGCGCCTCGTTGCGCTGATCGATTTCGGGCAGATGGCCGTGGGCGATCCGGCCTGCGATCTCACGATCGCATGGACCTTCTTCGAGGGGCCCGCGCGGCAGGTCTTCATGGCCCGGATGGATGCGTCCGAGGCCGACTGGGCGCGAGCGCGCGGTTGGGCGCTCTGGAAAGCCGCGATCACGCTGGCCGGAGGCAAACCTGCACCGCCGGGCCAACGCGCGGCGGCGGCCGTCCTCGCCGACGTGATCGCCGAGCACCGCGCGGGCTGAATGCGCTCACTCCTCCAGGTGCACCGTCACACGACGGTTCTGGCGGCCCTTCTTCTCGATCTTGCCGAGGCGCAGGCGCCCGATCTCGCCGGTGCGGCGGACATGCGTGCCGCCGCAGGGCTGAAGGTCGACCTGTTCGCCACCGTCTCCGATGCGGATCAGGCGGACGTGGCCCGCGCCGGTGGGCGGCGCGACGGACATCGTCTTGACGAGGCCCGGGTCGGCGGCGAGTTCGGCATCGGTGATCCAGTCCTCCGAAACCGGCAGGTCGCGCGCGACGAGGGCGTTGAGGTCCGCCTCAAGCGCCGCCTTGTCCTCCGGCGCCTCCGGCATGTCGAAGTCGAGCCGCCCCTTC
Source organism: Rhodosalinus sp. (assembly GCF_041685465.1). NCBI lineage: Bacteria > Pseudomonadati > Pseudomonadota > Alphaproteobacteria > Rhodobacterales > Paracoccaceae > Rhodosalinus > Rhodosalinus sp. Next base: position 4,247 of record NZ_JAWLFS010000144.1, read on the forward strand.
TCCGCCCCGATGGCGCCCCCGGTCACCGGAAGCGGCAGAACCACGGAGAGAAGGTGCAGCGCCGTGTGCACCCGCATGTGCGCGTGCCGGCGATCCCAGTCGAGCGTCTGCTCGACCTCCGTGCCCGCGGGCGGCGGCGTCTCGCCCTCGGCGGGAACGAGCACGATCTCGCCCGCCGCGCCCTTGACGGTCGTCGCCACGGCCATGCGCCCGCCGGGCCAGGCGAGATGCCCGCTGTCGCCGGGCTGCCCGCCGCCCGTGGGATAGAAGAGGCTCGCGTCGAGCACGAGGCCGCCCTCGGGCGTCAGGCGCTCCACGCGGGCCGGCGCGGTGCGGGCGTAGGCGTCTTCGTGGTAGAGTTGTCTGGTCATTGGCCGTCTCCCTCTCCGTCGCCTGTCTCGGGCACGCCGGCGGGCCGCTGGGGCGGCGGCGGGCCGGCCTCGCCCGACGCGGGCCGCGCGGCGGCCAGCGTCTCGGGATTGCGGAGCCAGACGTCGCGCTGCGCGAAGGGAATCTCGACCCCCTCCTCCGCGAAGCGGCGCGCGATGGCGTGATTCAGGTCGGACTGCACGTTCATCACCCAGTTGACGTCGCGCAGGATGGCGCGGATCTCGAAATCGAGCGAGTCGGCCCCGAAGCCCCGGAAGAGGACGAAAGGCGCAGGATCGAGCAGGACCATGGGATGGTCCTCGGCCACGTCCTGCAGGATGCGCTCCACGGTGCGCGTGTCGGTGCCATAGGCGACGCCCACCGGCACGATCACCCGCCCGATGGTGTTGCCGCGGGTCCAGTTGGTGACCACGCCGGAGACGAGATCGGCGTTCGGGATCACGACATCGGTGCGGTCGAAGGTCTCGATCCGCGTCGAGCGCACGGAGATCTTGCGGACGTAGCCCATGCTGCCGCCCACCTCGATCCAGTCCCCCTCGGAGACCGGGCGCTCGATCAGCAGGATGATCCCCGAGACGAAGTTCGAGACGATGTTCTGCAGGCCGAAACCGATACCGACCGAGAGCGCGCCGGCGACGATGGCGAGCGACGAGAGGTCGAGCCCGGTGGCCGAGACCGCGATGAGCGCGGCCAGCAGGATGCCGATGTATCCCGTGCCCGAAACGATCGCCGTCTGCGCGCCCTTGTCGAGCCGCGTGCGGGGCAGGATCGAGTTTCGCAATCCGCCCTGAAGTGCGCGGGTGGCGACATATCCCAGCGCGAACACCGCCACGAGGGCGACGAAATCCGTGAGCGAGATGCGCGTCTCGCCCATCTGGATCCCGTCACGCAGCCGGGCCCAGAGATCGGCCAGCTCCGAGGTGCGCGCGCCCCAGATGAGCGCGAGCACCGGCAGCGCCGCAATGGTCAGCGCCATGCCGGCGAGCACCGGGAAAAGCCCCTCGCTCGCCGTGTCGCGGCCGGTCACGAGATGGTCGAGGTCCTGCACGAAGCGCTGCAGGATCAGCACGAGCCCGCCGAGCGCCATCGACGCGACCCAGGGCTGAATGAGGAGCGCCGCGTTCAGGTAGCCGACGGCCGCGAGCAGCGGCGCGACGGCGCCGATGACCATGGACAGCGTGCCGAGCGTCCGGATCGCGCGCAGCTCGAAGCCGATCCCGGCCTCGGGCTCCACCCCGCGCCGGTAGCTTGCGAGGATGCGGCCGAGCCGCACCAGCACGAGACCGATCGCCACGATGAGAGGGAACTGAAGCACCGCCTCGGTCGCCGGCGGAAGCGCTTCCAGCACCACGATCTGGGAGGTCACCAACTGCAGCACGACCAGCAAGGCGAGCAGCGTCGCATACCAGCGCGCCTCCGCGCGCCAGCCGCTCTCGAGAAGGACGATCGCATCCGCGTCGCGCGCGTCGAAGAGGCGCCGCCCCAGCCAGCGGAAGGCGAGGAGCAGCCCGAACGCCCAGGGCAGGAACCCCAGAAGCTGTGTCAGGTTCTGCCCTGCCAGTCCCGTCAGAAGCAGCGCCCTGACGAGGGCCGCGAAGCCGAGAAAGGGCAGGACGATATGGCCGATCGAGATCAGCAGCGACCAGACGCCCGTGCCGCGCTTCGAAGCGCTTCGCATCCGGTCGCCCAGCGCCTCCACCCAGTGATGGCCGCGGGCGAGCAGGACGAGACCGATGGCGACGAGCAGAACCGCCGCCGGCAATCGGTTGCGCGCCTCTGTCAGCCGCGTTTCGGAGGTGATCGTGCGCGCCGTCTCGCGCTGGAGCGCGTGCAGGGCCTCGCGCAGGTCCGTGATGCCCGCGGGCCAGTGCATCGGATTGAGCGGCGTCGGCCCGAGCGCGCGCAGATCGTCGATCTGACGCCCGCGGAGCAGCGCGTCGATCTCGGTGATCAGCCCGTTCGCACGGGTGAAGGCCTCGTCCGCGCGGACCACCGGCGCGCGCGCCTCGGCCAGGCGCGCGCGCAACTCGGCGCGCCGCTCGGCGACCTCGCGCGGCTCGCTCTCGCCCTCCTCGGGCGGCGGTCCGAGCGCATCGAGTTGCGAGCGCAGCGTCTCGATGCGTGTGGCGTTGATGCCCTGCGCGTCGAGGAACTGGTCACGCCAGCCCGCGATCCCGGCCCGCAGGCTTTCGAGCGCCGCGTCCGAGGCCTGCGCACGGTCCACGACCGTCTCGGCCCGCTGGGCGAGGCGATCCCAGGCTTCGTAATCCGGCGGCTCCTGCGCGGCGGCCGCGCCGATCGCGACCCACAGACCGAGCAGGAACGCCGCTGCGAGACCCGCAGCCCGATCGCGGAAGCTCATTCCGGCGCCACCGCCACGTCGGGCATGTCGACGGCGTCCCGCTCCATCCAGCGCGGGACCGGCAGGCCCTTCTCACGCAGGAAGGCGGGATTGAAGAGCTTGGACTGATAGCGCGTGCCGTAGTCACAGAGGATCGTGACGATGGTGTGCCCCGGCCCCATCTCGCGCGCCATGCGCATGGCGCCCGCGACGTTCACGCCGGACGACCCGCCGAGGCAGAGCCCCTCGCGCTCCAGCAGGTCGAAGGCCACCGGCAGCGCCTCCTCGTCCGGGATCTGGCAGCAGAAGTCCGGGGTGAACCCCTCGAGGTTGGCAGTGATCCGCCCCTGCCCGATACCCTCGGTGATCGAGCTGCCCTCGGACTTGAACGCGCCGGTGGTGTAGTAGCTGTAAAGCGCCGCGCCCATCGGGTCGGCGAGGCCCATCTTGACGCCGCGCGGCTGCAGGGCCTGCGCCACGCCGGCGAGCGTCCCGCCCGAGCCCACGGCGCAGATGAAGCCATCGACCTTCCCCTCGGTCTGCGCCCAGACCTCCGGGCCGGTGCTCTCGACATGCGCCTGCCGGTTGGCGACGTTGTCGAACTGGTTGGCCCAGATCGCGCCCTGCGCCTCGGACTGCGCGAGCCGCTCGGCGAGGCGGCCGGAATAGCGGACGTAGTTGTTGGGGTTGCGGTAGGGCGCCGCCGGCACCTCGACCAGTTCCGCGCCGGCGAGGCGGATCATGTCCTTCTTTTCC
>NZ_JAWLFS010000145.1:0-7653 GCF_041685465.1 Rhodosalinus sp.
GTGATCGCCACGCCGCGCGGCGAGCGGCTGGTCGAGGATCTGAAGCAGGGCGACCGGGTGATCACCCGCGACAACGGCATCCAGGAAATCGCCTGGACCGGGTCGAAGGCGCTCACCGGTCATCAACTCGCACGGATGCCGCATCTGCGCCCGATCCTGATCCAGGCCGGCGCGCTCGGCAACGGTCTGCCCGAGCAGGATCTCATGGTCAGTCCGAACCACCGCGTGCTCGTCGCCAACGACCGGACCTCGCTCTACTTCGACGAAAGCGAGGTTCTGGTCGCGGCCAAGCACCTGACCGGGCTTGCCGGCGTGGACGAGGTGACCCGGCTCGGGGCGACCTACGTGCACTTCATGTTCGAACGCCACGAGGTCGTGCTGTCCAACGGCGCCTGGACCGAGAGCTTCCAGCCCGGCGATCACAGCCTCAAGGGCATCGGCGCCGCGCAGCGGGGCGAAATCCTCGAGCTTTTCCCGGAGCTCGAAGCGGAAGGAACCGTGGGCGCCGGCTTCGAGTCGGCACGCCGGGTCCTGAAAAAGCACGAGGCACAGCTGATCGCGCGATGACCGGAGACGCGGGGCGCGTGCGGCGTGAGCCCAACGCGTCCCGCATGCGCCCCGCATGCAGCATGCTCCGCGGCGACGGCGCGGAGGGGGCTGGCGGACCACGGGTTCGCCGACACGGAAGGGTGTTTGTGGGGGCAGCGCCCGCCGTCCTCGCCGGGGCCGACCGTTCGCGGTGGCCGGCCCCGGCGCCGAAAACGATCGGCGCACTGCAAATGTGACGCCGACGGATAAAGGGAACGGAAACCATGCCGATCGCACTGCCACTCCCGCACGAGCCGGATGCGGGAACCGGTCTGCCGCCGACGCACGCTGTCCTCGAAGGCGAAAGAGGTCCCGTCACGCTCCAGAGCCTGCGCCCGGGGACCCGTCTCGCCACCCGCGAGGCGGGTGCCGCCGCCATTCAGTGGCTCGGACGCCGACGCCTCACGTCAGACCGTTTCGCCGTCGCGCCCTGGCTCGCGCCGGTTCTGATCCGACGCGGTGCGCTCGGGGCCGACACGCCCTCGCGCGACCTGTTGCTCTCGCCCGAACACCTCGTGCTCTATTCCGATCAGCGGGCACGGCAGTGGTTCGGAACCGGGCATGTGCCCGTCGCGGCACTGCAGCTCACCTTTCTTCCCGGGGTCGAGCAGGTCACGCAGTGCGACGCACTCTATATTCATGCGATCTTCGGCCGTGACTCGGCCATCTGCGTGAACGGCTGCTGGATCGAGGGCGGGCGCATGGACGATCCCGCCATGGCGGACCCGAACAGCGCACGCCGCGCCGAGCTTCTTCATCTGTTCCCCGAACTGGTCACCCTGCGGGGCGCATGGCGCGCGTCGGCCGAAAGCGGCGGTGTCGCGACCGCCTGAGCGCCGGGAGTCAATTCCGTGCGCTCGACGCGCCCTTCTCCCGGCTCTCCGGCGGAACACGGACCAGGCAGTTGCAAGGCGGCGGTTGGAGCGCACACCCCCGGCAGGTCGCGGTGACACGCAGCGCTCTGGCCCGGGCATGTCGCGGACCACGGACCCTTGCGGCTCACGCGTTCGCGCGACCGGCGCTAGGGTGCCGCGGCGCCGTTCGGGGGCGCCGACGCCTCGGCGCGCGCCTCTGCAACCGACGCGAGCTGTTCGGCCCGCTCGGCGAGCGCGCTCAGGCTCTGTGCGACCGTCTCGGGGACGACCGGCACCTCCACGCGCTCCGGCTCCGCCCCGCTGCGCGCCTCCAGCTCGGCGATGCGCGCCTCCTGCGCGGCGAGCCTGTCCTGCGCGTCGCGCAGTCGATCCTCGACCCCGGCCGTGCGGTCGGCGAGCATGAGCCCCGCCATCAGCAGCATCCGCGCCTCGGGCAGGCGGCCGATCTGCTGCATCAGCCGGCCCGCCTCGGCGTCGAGCATCTGCGCGGCCGCGAGAAGATAATGCTCTTCGCCCTCCTGACAGGCGACCTCGAAAACGCGGCCTCCGATCTCGATCTCGACGTTGGGCATCACCCGGCCTCCTGTTCCTCGGCCGCCGCTCGCGGCGCATCGGTCTCGGCCGGTGCGGCGAGGGCCGCTTCGGCGAGCGGGCCGAGCACGGCGAGAACCGCGCCCACTTCGGCCGTCTCCACGTCGCGCTCGGCCGCGAGCGCCTCGAGTTCGGCGCGCAGGCCCGCATCGATCAGCGACGGATCGCCCACGCCCCGGGCGTTGGCGTCGCGCAGGGCGCGGTTGTTCTCGCGCAGCTGCTCGGCGGCGCGGCGCAGGCGCTGCATCTCGGCATCGAGACGCGCGATGGCCGCGGTCCGATCCTCGACCTCGCGCTGAAGCGCGGTGACCCGCGTTTCCTGACGCTCCTGGATCGCCTGCACGCGTGCCTCGAGCTGCGCGTTGGCATGCCGTTCCTCTTCGAGCTGCGCGCGCAGTGCGCCGATCTCGTCGGGATCGGCGGCGGGCAGAGCGGCCGGTGACGGCGCCGCCGCCTGCTCGGCGAGCGTCTCGACCGCCTGCCCGATCCGCGCCATGGCGGCGGTTACGCGGGCTTCCAGCTCCTCGATCTCGGACATCCTCGTCGCCCTCCTTTCTCCGCGCCGCGGGGCAAGGCGCGCGAATCGCGCCACGCGCCGGCAGGCGACAGTCTAACCGAGCCACGGCCAAAATGCGCCCCATGGACCGTCAAGGGCTTAGCCGGCGCGCTTGATCTCGCGCCCGGCGCTGATACAGAAGGCCCGGCTCCCCCTTCAACCGAGGTATCTTCCGTGGACATCGCCGCCCTCCGGTCCGCCCATCCCGATCACTGGCGCCGCGCCGCCGCCATTCGCGCGCTCACGCTCGACGCCGTCGCCGCCGCCAACTCCGGCCACTCGGGCATGCCGATGGGCATGGCCGACGTGGCGACGGTCCTCTTCTCGCGGCACATGAAGTTCGACGCCGCGCATCCCGACTGGCCCGACCGGGACCGTTTCATCCTGTCGGCCGGGCACGGCTCGATGCTGCTCTACGCGCTCCTGTACCTCACCGGCTCGCCCGAGATCACGCTCGACGAGATCCGCAACTTCCGCCAGTTGGGCGCCAGGACGGCCGGCCACCCCGAGAACTTCCTCGCCCGCGGCATAGAGACGACAACCGGCCCGCTCGGCCAGGGGCTTGCCAATTCGGTGGGCTTCGCCATCGCCGAGGAGGCGCTGCGCGCGCGCTTCGGACGCAAGATCGTCGATCACCACACCTGGGTGATGGCCGGCGACGGCTGCCTGATGGAGGGCGTGAGCCAGGAGGCGCTGACGCTCGCCGGGCATCTCAAGCTCTCGAAGCTCGTCGTGTTCTTCGACGACAACGGCATCACCATCGACGGGCCCGTCTCGATGGCCGACCGCACCGATCAGGTCGCGCGCTTCGCCGCCTCGGGCTGGCACGTGCAGGCGGTGGACGGCCACGACCCCGAGGCGATCGACGCCGCGATCCGCGCGGCGAAGGACAGCCCCCTGCCCTCGCTCATCGCCTGCAAGACGCATATCGCCCTCGGCTCGGCGGCGCAGGACACCGCAAAGGGCCACGGCGCGCTGACCGACCGCCAGGTGGTCGCCGACGCCAAGGCCGCCTACGGCTGGGAGCACGGCCCCTTCGAGATCCCCACCGACATCAAGAGCTGGTGGGAGGAGGTCGGCCGCCGCGGCGCGACCGAGCGCGAGGCCTGGGGCACGCGGCTGGAGACGCTCGGCAAGGGCAAGCGCGCGGAGTTCGACCGCCGGATCGCGGGCGAGGCGCCGCGCCAGCTGACCGCGACGATCCGCAAGCTGAAGAAGGCCGCCGTGGAAGAGCCCGCCAGGATGGCGACGCGCAAGGCCTCCGAAACGGTGCTCGCCGCGGTGAACCCTTTGATGCCCGAGACCTTCGGCGGCTCGGCGGACCTGACGGGCTCGAACAACACGCGCGCGGGCGATCTCGGCGTCTTCACGGCCGAGGATCGCGCGGGACGCTACCTGCACTACGGCATCCGCGAGCATGGGATGGCCGCGGCGATGAACGGCATGGCCTTGCACGGCGGGGTGCGTCCCTACGGCGGGACCTTCATGGTCTTCACGGATTACGCGCGCCCGGCGATCCGGCTCTCGGCGCTGATGAGGCAGCCGGTGGTCTACGTGATGACGCATGACTCCATCGGCCTCGGCGAGGACGGGCCGACGCACCAGCCGGTCGAGCATCTGGCGATCCACCGCGCGACGCCGAACACGCTCCTCTTCCGGCCTGCCGACCTCGTGGAGACGGCGGAGGCCTGGGAGATCGCGCTGACGCAGGAGGCGACCCCCTCGGTGCTGGCGCTGACGCGGCAGGGCGTGCCGGCGGTGCGCGCGACGCACAGCGCGCAGAACCTCGTGGGCCGCGGCGCCTATGTCCTCGCGGAGGCGGAAGGGAAGCGGCAGGCGATCCTGATCGCCACCGGATCGGAGGTGCATGTCGCCCTCGCCGCCAAGGCCGAGCTCGAGGCCGAGGGGATCGGCACGCGCGTCGTCTCGATGCCCTGCATGGAGCTCTTCGCCGGTCAGGACGAGGCCTACCGCCGCCGCGTGCTGCCGGGCGGCGCGGTGCGCGTGGGCGTCGAGGCGGGCGTGCACTCCGGCTGGGACCGCTGGCTTCTCGGCGAGCGCGGGCGCGAGGCCAAGGCAGATTTCGTCGGCATGGAGAGCTTCGGCGCCTCCGCGCCGGCCGAGGTGCTCTTCGACAAGTTCGGCATCACCGCCGCGACGGTCGCCGCGCGCGTGCGCGCGCTGATCTGAGCGCGCGCAAGGCCCTTGGCCAAGGCGCTTGCAAGCGCCTTGGCGCCCCTCCGCTGCCATGCCCGGTCGGCCCCCCCGCCGCGGGTGCGCCCCTGTCCCGGACGACCCTGCGCGGGGCGCCGGGACGCGCCGAGGCCGCGCTGCGCTGCGCGCGGAACCTTTTATCGCTAACATGCGACGCGGACACGTGTATTGCCTTTGCCCAAGGGACGGCGCGCGACTATACGGACGCCCAGGTGCAGCGCAGGAGACCGCCCATGACCGTCACGCTCGGAATCAACGGATTCGGCCGCATCGGCCGCTGCACCCTTGCGCATATCGCGGAGGCCGCGCGCAACGACGTGCAGGTGGTCAAGCTGAACGCGACGGGCCCGATCGACACGAACGCCCATCTCCTGCGCTACGACAGCGTGCACGGCCGCTTCGGCGGCGAGGTGACGGTCTCCGGCGACACGATGGACATCGGGCGCGGGCCGATGCAGGTCTTTTCCACCTACGAGCCCGCCGAGCTCGACTGGGAGGGCGTGGACGTCGTCCTCGAATGCACGGGGCAGTTCAACGACGGCGCCAGGGCGGGCGTCCACCTCGAGCGCGGCGCGAAGAAGGTGCTGATCTCTGCACCGGCGAAGAACGTGGACCGAACGGTCGTCTTCGGGGTCAACCACCGCGAGCTTCTGGCCGAGGAGCGGATGATCTCCAACGGCTCCTGCACGACGAACTGCCTCGCGCCGCTGGCCAAGGTGCTGCACGACGCCATCGGGATCGAGCGCGGCATCATGACCACGGTGCACAGCTACACCGGCGATCAGCCGACGCTCGACCGCCGGCACAAGGATCTCTACCGCGCGCGCGCCGCGGCGATGGCGATGATCCCGACCTCCACCGGCGCGGCGAAGGCGATCGGCGAGGTGCTGCCCGAGCTCAGGGGCCGGCTCGACGGCTCGGCGATGCGGGTGCCCACGCCCAACGTCTCGGCGGTGGACCTGACCTTCGAGGCGGCGCGCGACGTGACCGCGGAGGACGTGAACGAGGTGGTGCGCGAGGCGGCGGCAGGCCACCTCGGCGCGGTGCTCTCCTACGATCCGGAGCCCAAGGTCTCGGTCGATTTCAACCACACGACGCCGTCCTCGATCTTCGCGCCGGACCAGACACGGGTCGTCGGCGGTCGCACGGTGCGCGTTCTCGCATGGTACGATAACGAATGGGGCTTCTCGGCGCGGATGGCGGATGTCGCCGCGGTGATGGGACAGCTCGCGAAGTGAGGCAGGTCGCGCCGTGACCAACCGGATCGCGATCTGGCTCGGCCTGGCGATCCTGGCCCTCGTGGCCGCGGATCAGGTCTGGTGGGAGGGGCGGGGCGCCGTCTTCGTGATGCGCAAGCTCTTCGCGCTCGTGGACTGGATGGCCTTCTGGCGCTAGCGCGTGTCGCGCGGACGCGGCCCCCCTGCCCTGGGCGCCCCGGAGATGCCGCTTGCAGGACTCCGCGGATCGCGTGCCGGCGCGTGGACCCGACGCGCGCGGATCAGGCGAAACGCGCGCGCAACGCGCCTTCGACGGCGGGCGGCACGAATTTCGTCACGTCGCCGCCGAGGCGCGCGATCTCCTTGACGAGCTTCGAGGCGATCGCCTGGTGCCGCGCCTCGGCCATCAGGAAGACCGTTTCCACCGAGGAGTCGAGCGCCCGGTTCATGCCGACCATCTGGAACTCGTATTCGAAGTCGCTCACCGCGCGCAGGCCGCGGATGATGAGCGTGGCGCCCACGTCGTGCGCGCAGTCGATCAGCAGGTTCTCGAAGGGGTGGACGACGATCTCGGTGCCCGTCTCCGCGGACAGCGCGACGCACTCGGCCTCGATCATCGCGACGCGGTCCTCGAGGTCGAAGAGCGGCCCCTTGTCGCGGTTGATGGCCACCCCGATCACGAGCCGGTCGACCAGCATCGCGGCGCGGCGGATGATGTCGACATGCCCGTAGGTGATCGGGTCGAAGGTGCCCGGATAAAGCCCGACGCGCATCTGCCTGCCTCCCTGCCCCACGTCGGTGCGGAGCCAACCGCAGCGCGACGGGGATTGCAAGGGGTCAGTAGCCCATGATCATGCTCTCGAGCGCGTCCTTTTCCATCGAAAGTTCGGTGAGCCGCGCCTTCACCACGTCGCCGATGGTGACGAGGCCGACCATCGCGCCGCCCTCGAGCACCGGCATGTGCCGGAACCGACCCTCGGTCATGCGGGCAAGGACGTGATCGGCCGGATCGCCGAGCGCGCAGGTCTCGACCGCGCGCGTCATCGTGTCGCCGACCGTGTCGCGCAGGCAGCCCCCGCCGCGCGCGGCGAGTTCGCGGACGATGTCGCGCTCCGAGAGGATGCCCTCGGGCCGCGCACCGTCGGCCGAAACGACGACCGAGCCGATGCGCCGCTCGGCCAGCAGCGCCGCCGCCTCGGCGAGGGTCGCGCCGGGCGCGACGGTGACCACCCCGGTGTCCCCCTTGAGCTTCAGTATCTGCTGGACCTGCATGCCGCGCCTCCCGCCGTCGACGTCTTCCGTAGCGTCAGGGTCCGCGCTCTTCCGCGTCCTGTCAAGCGGCGTGGCGACCGGAGCAGGGCTCCGAACTCATGTGACAGTGGGGGATTTCTCTGAATCTATGCGGCGGCAAGGCGATGGAGCCGCCGATGACCTTTTCGACCGAGACGCTTCCCCGCCGCTCGCGCCCGGCCGCGGTGCTCGATCACTTCGCGGCGGTCGAAGATCCGCGGGGTGTGCGGCGGATCCTTCATCCCTTGCCGGAGGTGTTGCTCCTGGTGGTCTGCGGCACGATCGCGGATTGCGACGATTACGAGGACATCGCGGCCCGGGG
>NZ_JAWLFS010000146.1:0-7638 GCF_041685465.1 Rhodosalinus sp.
GAGCACTACGGGCTCGAGCCCGACCTCATCACCATCGCCAAGGGGCTGACCTCGGCCTACGCGCCGCTGTCGGGCTCCATCGTCTCCGAGAAGATCTGGAAGGGGCTGGAGCAGGGCACCGACGCCATGGGGCCGATCGGGCATGGCTGGACCTACTCCGCCCATCCGATCGGCGCGGCGGCGGGTGTCGCCAACCTCGAGCTCATCGACAAGCTCGATCTCGTCACGGCCGCCGGCGAGACGGGCGCGTATTTCAACCGTGCGCTGCACGCGGCGCTGGCCGATCACCCGCATGTCGGCGAGGTGCGCGGCGAGGGCATGATCGCGGCCGTCGAGTTCGTCGAGGCCCGCGAGACGCGCGCCTTCTTCGATCCCGCGCGCAAGGTGGGCCCGCAGATCGCCGCGGCGCTTCTGGAGCGCGGCGTGATCGGCCGGGCCATGCCCCAGGGCGATATCCTGGGCTTCGCGCCCCCCTTCTGCCTGACGCGGGCGGAGGCGGACGAGGTCGCCGGAAAGACCGCCGAGGCCGTGCGCGCCGTCCTCGGCTGACCGGCGGCGGCGCCCCGGTCGAGGGGCGTCGCTTGCCTTCCAGGAAGGCGCCGCTAACCTTTTTGCCGCGCGTCATGTCGCGCGGGTGTTGCAAACAGTTCGAAAACCGTTCTAGCATTCAAGATTAAGCGACAACGCGGGCGAAGACCCGCGGCGACAGGACAGGGAGCCGGGTTTGGCCGAGACGGAAACGCAAGACGCGTTCGTCGCCTTCGAGCGCGTACAGAAGAGTTACGACGGCGAAACGCTGGTCGTCAAAGACCTGAACCTCGCCATGCCGAAGGGCGAGTTCCTGACGATGCTCGGGCCGTCCGGGTCGGGCAAGACCACCTGCCTGATGATGCTCGCCGGCTTCGAGACCGCGACGTACGGCGAAATCAAGCTTGCCGGCCAGCCCATCAACAACATCCCGCCGCACAAGCGCGGCATCGGCATGGTCTTCCAGAACTACGCGCTCTTCCCGCACATGACGGTGGCGGAGAACCTCGCCTTCCCGCTCGAGGTGCGCAGCCTGCCCAAGTCCGAGCGCGAGGAGAAGATCCGCCGCGCCCTCGACATGGTGCAGATGGGTGACTTCGGCGGTCGGCGGCCCACGCAGCTTTCGGGCGGGCAGCAGCAACGCATCGCGCTCGCCCGCGCGCTGGTGTTCGAGCCGGAGCTCGTGCTCATGGACGAACCGCTCGGCGCGCTCGACAAGCAGCTGCGCGAGCACATGCAGTTCGAGATCACGAACCTCGCGCATGATCTCGGGATCACGGTGGTCTACGTCACCCACGACCAGACCGAGGCGCTGACCATGTCGGATCGTGTCGCCGTCTTCGACGACGGCCGCATCCAGCAGCTGGCCGCGCCGGACGTCCTTTACGAGACGCCCGACAACAGTTTCGTCGCGCAGTTCATCGGGGAGAACAACACGCTGCTGGGCACCGTGAAGGAGATCCGCAACGAGTTCGCGGTGGTCGAGCTCGACGACGGCGAGCTCATCGACTGCAAGCCGGTCAACGTCAGCCAGCCGGGCGAGCGCACGCTGGTCTCGATCCGCCCCGAACGGGTCGAGATCAACAAGGAGCGCCTGCAGGAGGGTGTGCACACTCTCAAGGCCGAAGTGCTCGAGTTCATCTACATGGGCGACATCTTCCGCACGCGGCTCCGCGTGGCGGGCAGGGACGATTTCATCATCAAGACGCGCAACGCGCCCGATCAGCGCCGCCTGCGTCCGGGCGAAAAGATCGAGATCGGCTGGCTGCCGGACGACTGCCGCGCGCTCGACGCGTGACACCGTTGACCGGCCCGCGCCTCGCGCCCGGGCCGGCGCGCGCCGCAGGGCGTGCCAAGCAAGAGGGCCATCCGGTTCCGCCCGTGACCCCGGCCCCCTTTCAGCATCACGGGTACGACAAGGGAGCGATGAACATGAACATTGCCAAGACCTTCATGGCCACGACGGCGCTCACCGTCGCCGCGGGCAGCCTCGCGGCGCAGGACATGGAAAGCCCCGTGGCCGGCGAACCGATGATCGACAGCATGACCCTCGTCTCCTGGGGGGGCGCCTACCAGAACTCGCAGCAGAAGGCCTATGTCGAGCCCTATCTCGAAATGAACCCGGACGTCTCCGCGACCTGGGACGAGAGCTCGAACGAGGCGGTCGCGAAGCTGCGCGCCATGGCCGAGGCCGGCAACATCACCTGGGATCTGGTCGATGTGGTGGCCTCCGACGCCATCCGGCTCTGCGACGAGGGCCTCGCGATGGAGGTCGATCACGACGACATCCTGAAGCCGGCGCCCGACGGCACCGACGCGAGCGACGACTTCGGCGACCTGATCGTGAGCGACTGCTTCATCCCGCAGATCGTCTACTCCACCACCTTCGGCTACCGCACGGACATGGTGCCCGAGGGCGCGGATGCGCCGGACAGCGTCTGCGACGTCTGGGATACCGAGACCTACCCCGGCAAGCGCAGCCTCGAGCGTCGTCCGATCAACAACATGGAGTGGGCGCTCTACTGCGACGGCGTGGCCAAGGACGAGATCTACGACGTGCTCGCCACGCCCGCGGGCCAGGACCGCGCGCTCGCCAAGCTCGACGAGATCAAGGACGACGTGGTCTGGTGGTCGGCCGGCGCTGACACGCCGCAGCTTCTCGCCGACGGCGAAGTCTTCATGGGCTCGACCTACAACGGCCGCCTCTTCTCGGTCATCGAGGAGCAGGACCAGCCGGTCGGCATGCTCTGGGACATGCAGGTCTTCGACCTCGACGGCTGGATCATCCCCGAGGACATCGAGGACGAGGCGCTGAACCGCGTGCTCGACTTCCTGTGGTTCGCCACGGACACCCAGCGCCTCGCCGATCAGTCGGCCTACATCTCCTACGGTCCGGCGCGCGAAAGCTCGGCGCCGATGGTGTCGACGCACGCCGAGCTCGGCATCGAGATGGCGCCGCACATGCCGACCGATCCGGACAACGCCGAGAACACGCTGCTCTACAACTACGAGTTCTGGGCCGACTACCGCGACGACATCGACGCCAAGTTCCAGTCGTGGCTCGCGCAGTGAGCGGATCTGCGCGGCGGGCGCCTGCCCGCCGCGCGTGACGACGGGGCAGGGCGGCCCGCGGGCCGCCCTGCCACCCCACGGCTCGCCGCCACCTGACGGCGGAGGTCGAGCCGCCCCATGCGTGGAGATCGAGGCATGAGCAGGCTCAGCAGCTCCGGACCGCAGACCGCCGACGCGCCGACCCCCGAGGACGCGCTCCACGAGGCCGCGACGCTCGACGACCGGGAGCGCGGACCGCAACGCGGCGCGGAGGCCGACGGGCCGATGCTCGCCGCCGACGGCACGCCCCTGAAGAAGAGCCTCGCGCGCGCGCTCCGGGCGCAGAAGCTGCGCGCGCTGGCGCTGGTCGCGCCGCTCCTCGTCTTCGTGCTCGTGACCTTCATCGCGCCGATCGCGGACATGCTTTTCCGCTCGGTGGAGAACCAGATCGTGCGCGACACGCTGCCGCGCACCAGCGCGGCGCTCGCCACCTGGGATCCCGAGGCCAGCGACCTGCCGCCCGACGCCGCCTACGAGGCGCTCTACTCGGACCTTTTCCTCGCCGCCGAGGCCCGCCGCCACACCCGGCTCGGCCAGCGCCTGAACTACGAGAACACCGGCATGTCCTCGCTCTTCCGGGGCACGGGCCGGGACGTGGACGACTTCGGCGAAGCCAACGTCGAGACGCTGGAGGATCTGGACGACCGCTGGGAGGAGGCGGAGTTCTGGGTCTCCATGACGTCCGGCACCGGCGGCGCAATGGTGCTCGACGCCGCGCGCGAGCGCTTCATCCGTCTCGACAACCTGTCCACCCGCGGCCCGCTCGGCGACGCCTGGTGCGGGATCAAGGGCGTCTTCGGCGCGCCCTGCGATATCTCGGCCGAGGACGTGGACCTCGGCTTCAGGCTCTCCGGCGCCTTCGCCGAGACCTTCCCGCGCACCGCCGACGCCTACGCCGAGTTCGCCGTCTTCATGGCGATCGAGGAAGAGGAGACCGTCGCCGACGACGAGCCGTGGGAGGCCGTCTACGTCGCCCTCGACCGGGATCTGCGCGCCCTCCCGGCCGAGGAGCTCGCCGCCTACGACGGCCCCGAGGCCGAGGCACTGCGCGCCGCGCAGGCCGCGCTCTCGGACGTGCCGCCCGTCGATTTCCGCGCCGCCTTCGTCGACTCCGACGAGGACTGGGGCACCGCGGATCCCTGGCGCACGATCCGCACCTACGCGCCCCCCTATACCACGGGCTATTTCCTGACGGCCGTGGATCTGCAGAAGACGCCCGAGGGGCCGCAACTCCGCGACGAGGGCGAGCGGATCTACGCCCTCCTGTTCCAGCGCACGCTCTTCATGAGCCTGATGATCACCTTCTCCTGCATCCTGCTCGGCTACCCGGTGGCCTGGCTGCTCGCCAACCTGCCGATGCGGACGGCGAACCTGCTGATGATCCTCGTGCTCCTGCCCTTCTGGACCTCGCTCCTCGTGCGCACTTCCGCCTGGAAGGTGATGCTCCAGCAGCAGGGGGTGATCAACGACGTGCTCGTCTGGCTCGGCCTCGTGGCCGAGAACGGGCGGCTCATCATGATCAACAACCAGTTCGGCACCATCGTGGCGATGACGCACATCCTGCTGCCCTTCATGATCCTGCCCCTCTACTCGGTGATGCAGACGATCCCGCCCTCCTACATGCGCGCGGCGAAATCGCTCGGCGCGACGCCGCGCACGGCCTTCCGCAGGGTCTATTTCCCGCAGACCGTGCCGGGGATCGGGGCGGGCTCGATCCTCGTCTTCATCCTGTCCATCGGCTACTACATCACGCCCGAGATCGTGGGCGGCACGACAGGCACCTTCATCTCGAACCGGATCGCCTATCACATCTCCAGTTCGCTCAACTGGGGCCTCGCCGCGGCGCTCGGAACGATCCTGCTGGTGGTGGTGCTGGTGCTCTACTGGGCCTACGACAAGATCGTCGGCATCGACAACGTGAAATTGGGGGGCTGAGAGATGTCCGACGCGGTCGCCATCACCGGCACGAAGACGCCGCCCTTCTCTTTCTCGCTGCCCGTGATCGGCGCGGCCGGGGCGCTCTTCGGCCTTTTCGTGGGCACGGCGCAGGGCGCGACGCTCGTCGGCATGCTCGGCGGCGCCCTGATCTGCGCCGCGCTCGCATGGGCGGCGCTGACGCTCGCCGGCGCCGCTCGGGAACGCGCCGTCAAATGGGGCCTGATCGTCCTCTTCGCGCTGGCGGGGATCGCCCTCGGCGGGGTCGCCGGCGCGGTCGTCGGCGGCCTCTTCGGCTGGTTCCTCGGCTGGTTCATCCACTGGATCGGGCGCGGGCGCTACCGCGCCGCCCTGCCGCCCTATCTGGCCTCGGGCGAGGTGCTCTGGCACTACACCTTCCGCGTGATCTGCGGCGCGGTCTTCGTGTTCCTGATCACGCCGATCCTCGTCGTGATGCCGCTCAGCTTCAACGCGCAGAACTTCTTCACCTTCACGCCCGAGATGCTGTCCTTCGACCCGGCGGGCTACAGCCTGAAGCACTACCGGGACTTCTTCAGCTCCGACGACTGGCAGCAGGCGCTCCGCAACTCGCTGCTGATCGCGCCGGTGGCCACGCTGCTGGCGGTGAGCTTCGGCACCCTCGCCGCCATCGGGCTCAGCTCCGAGCACGTGCCGTTCCGGCAGGCGATCATGGCGGTGCTGATCTCTCCGATGATCGTGCCGCTCATCATCTCGGCGGCGGGGATGTATTTCTTCTACTCGCGCATCGGGCTGCAGGGCACCTACCTCGGCGTGGTGCTCGCCCATGCCGCGCTCGGCATCCCCTTCGTCATCATCACCGTGACCGCGACGCTCGTGGGCTTCGACCGCTCGCTCACCCGCGCGGCGGCAAACCTCGGCGCGAACCCGGTGACGACCTTCCGGCGCGTGCAGATGCCGCTCATCCTGCCCGGCGTGATCTCCGGCGGGCTCTTCGCCTTCATCACCAGCTTCGACGAGGTGGTGGTGGTGATCTTCGTCGGCTCGGCCAACCAGCAGACGCTGCCGTGGCAGATGTTCACGGGGCTGCGCGAACAGATCTCGCCGACGATCCTCGCCGTGGCGACGATCCTCGTCGGCATCTCCATCGCGCTCCTGACGACGGTCGAGATCCTGCGCCGCCGCTCCGAGCGCCTGCGCGGCATGTCGCCTGGCTGAGGCGCTGCGCGGGGCTCCGCGCGCCGCCCCGCGACCCCCCCCATCATCTTGGGTCAAATACTCCGGGGGGTGAGGCGGCGCAGCCGCCGAGGGGGGGCCGCGCCCCCCGCCGCCCCCGGCGCCGCGGCGCCCCCGCGTCTCGTAGGCCTCCGCGATCTCCCGCGTGAGCGCGCCGACCTCGAAGGTGTAGTCGCCGATCCGGCCCACCGGCGTGACCTCCGCCGCCGTCCCGGTCAGCCAGCACTGCTGGAACCCTTCGAGTTCCCCGGGGCCGATGTGGCGCTCGTGCACGGGGATCCGGCGCTCGCGCAGGAGGCCGATCACCGCCTGCCGCGTGATGCCGTTCAGGAAGCAGTCGGGCAGCGGCGTGTGCACCTCGCCGTCCTTGACGAAGAAGATGTTGGCCCCCGTCGCCTCGGCCACGTAGCCGCGGTAGTCGAACATCATCGCGTCGGCGAAGCCCTTCGCCTCGGCGGCGTGCTTGGACATGGTGCAGATCATGTAGAGCCCGGCGGCCTTCGCGTGGCTCGGGATCGTCTCGGGCGAGGGGCGTTTCCACTGCGAGATGTCGAGCGCGGCGCCCGTCGTCTTCGAGTCGCCGTAGTAGGCGCCCCATTCCCAGGCCGCCACGGCGAGGCGCACGGGGTTGCGGGCCGAGCTCACGCCCATGTCCTCGCCCGCGCCGCGCCAGGCGAAGGCCCGCACATAGGCGTCCGAGAGGCCGTTCGCGGCCATGACCTCGGCCTTCGCGGCCTCGATCTGCTCCACGCTCCAGGGGATCGGCATGTCGATCGCCGCGCCGCTGGCGATCAGGCGCTCGGAATGCGCGCGGCTCGCGAAGATGCGTCCGCCATAGGCCCGCTCGCCCTCGAAGACGGAACTCGCGTAATGGAGGGCATGGCTCAGAACATGCACCTGTGCCGCACGCCAGTCCACGAGCGCCCCGTCCAGCCAGATTGTCCCGTCGCGATCGTCGTAGCCTGTCATATGCGGTGCCTTTCTCTCGCCATCTCTTGCGGATTGTTGCGCTCTCTACGTCCGGAGCGGACATAAAATTGCGCAAAATGCGCGACTCGCTACCAACGGGGGCTTGGAGTGTCAATAACGCTGACTTAAAATGGACCTGCATCGCAGGGGAGGGGCCGGCATGAGCGACGGACGCAGCGGGACGGCGCAGGGAGGCGAGACGCTGCTCTTTCTCACCGACGAGCAGTTGCGGCAGGGGATCGAGGCGATGTTCTTCGCCTATCGCGGGTTCACGGCCGACCCGGACCGCATCCTTGCCGAGTACGCCTACGGGCGCGCGCATCATCGCGCGCTTCACTTCATCAACGGCGCCCCGGGCACCACGGTCAGCAACCTGCTGTC
>NZ_JAWLFS010000147.1:0-7573 GCF_041685465.1 Rhodosalinus sp.
AGGGGCAGAGCCCCTCGCCGGCGCTGCGCTCGACGTGCGGGTCAGCCTCGGGCAGATGACCCCCGCCAGGTCGCTTTCGGCCTTCGAGGGCGCAGACCTTTGCGGCTGCGGGACTGCCCGGCATCCCGGAACGCGCATGCGCCGCGCCGGGCAACTGATCCCGGCGCCGCGGGCCGGACGCGTCTCAGGGGAGCGTGCGGACGAGCATGAGCGCGTCCACCGGCGGATGTCCGGTCCGCTGGTAGTAACCGGGGCGCAGTCCAGCTTCGGCCCAGCCGTCGGCCACGTAGAGCGCGCGCGCCGCCCAGTTGTCGGCCGCCACCTCGAGGAAGGCCTCCGTCGCCCCGCGCGCCCGTGCCTCGGCCGCGAAAGCGGCGAGGCAGGCGCGCGCCAGGCCGCCGCGGCGGTGGTCCGGGTCGGTGGCGAGCGTGAGAAGCTCCGCCTCTCCAGCGACTGCGCGGCCCAGCGCCACGGCGCGCGCGTCGCCGACGGCAAAGACATGCGGGCTTTCCAGGAGGGCAGCGAACTCTGCCGCGCTCCAGCCGCGGGCGGGCGCGACGGCGCGGGCGTGGAGCCCCTCCAGCGCCTCAGGCGTCATCGAGGATCACCGGCGGCGCCTCGCGCGCGGGCGCGGCGTCGGGCGGGCGGATGTAGAGCGGCGCCGGCGGCTCGCTCCCGTGCTGCGCCGCCGCCGCGCGCGCGATGCCCTCGGCCAGCGCGGCGGGCGCGGGCGGAAAAGCGAGCGGCAGGCCGCGCGCCTCGGCGGCCTCCGCCTCGAGAAGCTCCGGCGCGGCACCGGGTGCGGCGGCGTAGAGCCGGCCCTGCGGAGCAGGCACCACCGCAAGATGCGGCCCCGGCGTCCGCGCGTGGATCACCGCGAAGGTCGGCACGCCCACGGCCGGCACTCCGAGCCCGAGCGCGAGCCCCCGCGCCGCGGCGACGGCGATGCGCAGGCCGGTGAAATTGCCCGGACCGGTGCCCACGCCGATCCGCCCCACGTCGGGCCAGCGAAGGCCGGCCCCCGCGAGCATCTCTTCGAGCATGGGAAAGAGCCGCTCGGCCTGGCCGCGCCCCATCTCCTCGGCGCGCACGGCCAGAACGCGATCGCCCGACAGCAAAGCGGCCGCGCAATGCGCGGCCGATGTGTCGAAGCCGAGGACCAGAGGGTCAGACGCCGACAGGGCGTACCTCCGTCACTTCGGGGATGTAGTGGCGAAGCAGGTTCTCGATCCCCATCTTGAGCGTCAGCGTCGAGGAGGGGCAGCCCGCGCAGGCGCCCTGCATGTGCAGGTAGACGACGCCGCGCTCGAAGCCGTGGAAGGTGATGTCCCCCCCGTCCTGCGCCACCGCCGGGCGCACGCGGCTGTCGAGCAGCTCCTTGATCTGGCCCACGATCTCACCATCCGCGCCGTCGTGCTCGGCATGGCCCGAGGCGGCGGAGGCCTGCCCGGACATCACCGGCTGGCCGGACTGGTAATGGTCCATGATCGCACCGAGGAGCGCGGGCTTGATGTGGTCCCATTCGACCGCGTCCTCCTTGGTGACGGTGACGAAATCCGTCCCGAAGAAGACGGCGCGCACGCCCTCGACCCCGAAGATTCGCGTCGCGAGCGGCGAGACCTCGGCGCCCTCGGCCGAGGGAAAATCGGCCGTCCCCGTCTCCAGCACGGTCTGGCCGGGCAGGAATTTCAGCGTCGCCGGGTTCGGCGTGGGTTCGGTCTGAATGAACATGGGCAGGCCCTCTCTGTTGGACGGGATATGCGCTCCGCCGGAGCCTGCGTCAAGACTTGGAACCGTTCTAAACCATGAGGGCCCTCAGGTGATCGCCTCGAGCCGCTCCTTCGAAAGGTCGCCCGGCACCACCGTGATCGGCACCGGCAGGGTCCCGGCGCTGCGGGTGAGTTGCGTCACCAGGGGGCCCGGCCCCTTGCTTCCGGAGGCGGCGCCGAGCACCAGAACGCCCACCTCCTCGTCCTCCTTCAGCTGCGCGAGGATCTCCGGCACCGTCTCGCCCTCCCGGATGACGAGCTCGGGCTCGACCTTCTGGCGGTCGCGCATCCATTTGGCGAAAACCTCGTAATGGGCGTGGATGCGCTCGCGCGCCTCCTCGCGCATCACCTCGCCGACGCCGATCCAGTGCTGGAACTCGTCCGGAGGGATCACGGCCAGCACCGAGACGCCGCCACCCGAGCGCGCAGCGCGCATGGCGGCGAAGCGCATGGCGTTCAGGCATTCGCGGCTGTCGTCGAGCACGACGAGGAACTTGCGCATCGGGCCTCCTTTCACGCGCAGGATGGCGCAGGGCCGCGGGCGGCGCAAGCGACCCGCCGCGCGCGCTGCCTGCGCGCGCGCCTCGCTCGGACGTCCGCGAGGAGGAACCGGAGGGACCGACGCGCGCCCGCCGGATCAGCGCGGCGCCATGCGGATCGCGCCGTCGAGGCGGATCACCTCGCCGTTCAGCATCGGGTTTTCCATGATGTGGCGCGCGAGCTCTGCGAACTCCGAGGGGTCGCCGAGGCGCGAGGGGAAGGGGACCTGCTGTCCGAGGCTGTCCTGAACCTCCTGCGGCAGCCCTTCGAGGAGCGGCGTGCGGAAAAGCCCCGGCGCGATGGTGCAGACCCGGATGCCGAGGCTGGAAAGGTCGCGCGCCATGGGCAGCGTCATGCCCACCACGCCGCCCTTGGAGGCGGCGTAGGCGACCTGCCCGATCTGCCCCTCGTAGGCGGCGACGGAGGCGGTGTTGACGATCACGCCGCGCTCGCCGTTCTCGCCCACAGGCGCCAGCGCCGCCATGCGCGCCGCCGCCTGGCTCGCCATGTGGAAGGTGCCGATCTGGTTCACCCGGATCACCTTCGCGAAGAGCGCGGCGTCGTGCGGGACGCCTTTCGAGACGGTCTTGGCCGCCGGGCCGATACCGGCGCAGTTCACGCAGACGCGCGGCGTGCCGAGCGCGGCCTCCACCGCGTCGAGCGCGGCGGTCACGCTCTCCGGGTCGCTGACGTCGGTTCCGTGAAAGAGGCCACCGGTGGCCTCGGCCATGGCCTGTCCCTTCTCCGCGTCCATGTCGAGAATCGCGACGCGCGCGCCCTCTTCCGCCAGCATCCGCGCCACCGCGCCGCCGAGGCCCGAGGCGCCGCCGGTGACCGCCGCCACCGTTTCCTGTCCGATCTGCATCCGCTCCTCCCTTGGTTGCCGGCGGAGTTGTCCGCCCCCCGTGCGGCGGCGTCAACCGGCCTTGCCAAGCCGCGCCGCCCGGGCCACGCTCGCTGCCCGCAACAGCAGGAGGAGACGCCGCATGTCCGACCGCGCGCCGCCCGGCACCCGCGCCGACTACGCCGCCTTTCACACGCTGCCCACGCGCTGGGCCGACAACGACGCCTACGGGCATCTGAACAATGTCGTGCATTACGCGCTCTTCGACACGGCGGTGACGCTCTGGCAGATGGCCGAGGGGTGCTTCGACCTGACGGGGACAGAGGCGCGGCTCCTCGTGGTCGAGAGCGGCTGTCGATATCACGCCGAGGCGGGCTTCCCCGACACGATCCATGCGGGCCTCCGCCTCGGCCGGCTCGGGCGGAGTTCATGGACGACGGACATCGGGCTTTTCCGCAACGACGAGCCGGATGCTTTCGCCGAAGGCTTCTTCGCGCAGGTGCAGGTGGACGCCGAAAGCGGCCGGCCCCTGCCGCTCGGCGAGGCCGCGCGCCGCGCGGTGCTGCGCCTGGGCGTCTGAGGGCCGATCCGGCGGCGGGGGGCGGCCGCGTTGACCGCGGGACGGGGCTTGGCTACCACCCCCGCGACGCGAGGCTGGAGCAGGGGGGAGCCGGGCCATGGCCGCCACGGAAACGATCAACGACGTCGTCCAAGTCGAGCGCGAGGGCGCGGTCGCGCTGATCCGCATCGACAATCCGCCGGTCAACGCCGCCGGCCTCGCGGTGCGCGCGGGGCTCGTCGACGCGATCGATGCGCTCGAGGCCGACATGGAAGTGAAGGCGATCGGGCTCTACGCCGCCGGGCGGACCTTCATCGCCGGCGCCGACATCCGCGAGTTCGGCAAGCCGCCGGTCGATCCCTGGCTGCCGGACGTGGTCAACCGCATCGAGGACTGCGCGAAACCCGTGGTCTGCGCCCTGCACGGCACGACGCTCGGTGGCGGGCTCGAGGTGGCGATGGCCGCGCACTACCGCATCGGCACGCCCCGGCTGCGCATCGGGCTGCCCGAGGTGTCGCTCGGCCTCCTGCCCGGCGCCGGCGGCACGCAGCGCGCGCCACGCCTCGCGGGGATGCGCATGGCGCTCGACATGATCACCTCCGGCCGGCACGTGCCCGCGCAGGAGGCGCTGGAGGCCGGCCTGCTCGACGAGATCCGTGACGGCGCGCCGCGCGAGATCGCGCTCGCGGGCGCACGGGACGCCGCCGAGGCGCGCATCGAGACGCGGCGCACCGGCGATCTGCCGGTCGCGCCGGACGAGGCTGCGCTCGCCGACTACCGCGCGAAGATGGCGGCGGAGGTCCCGCACCTCTTTTCGCCGCACAAGTGCGTCGAGGCCGTCGCGGCCGCCGCACGCCCCCTTGCCGAGGGGCTGGCCGAGGAGCGCGCGCTCTTTCACGCCTGTCAGGACAGCCCGCAGCGCGCCGGTCTCGTGCATGCCTTCTTCGCCGAGCGGGCGGTCGCGAAGTTCCCCGAACGGGACGCCGAGCCGCGCGAGCTGAAGAGGATCGGCGTGATCGGCGGCGGCACGATGGGCTCGGGCATCGCCACTGCCTGCCTGCTCGCCGGCTACGACGTCACGCTGGTCGAGGCGTCGACCGAGGCGCTGGAGCGTGGCCTCGCCACCGTGACGAAGAACCTCGACGGCGCGGTGACGCGCGGCAAGCTCGACGCGGCGGGCCGCGAGGCGACGCTCGCCCGGCTCGACAGCGCCACGGAGATCGCGGCGCTGGGTCAGGCCGACCTCGTGATCGAGGCGGTCTTCGAGGACATGGGCGTGAAGAAGGAGATTTTCGGCAAGCTCGACGCCACGCTCGCGCCCGGCGCCATCATGGCGACGAACACCTCCTATCTCGACGTGAACGAGATCGCCGCGGCCACCTCGCGCCCCGAGGCGGTGCTGGGGCTGCATTTCTTCTCGCCCGCCCACGTCATGAAGCTCGTGGAGATCGTGGTGGCCGACAGGACGGCACCGGAGACGGTCGCCACCGGTCTCGCGCTGGCGAAGAAACTCCGCAAGATCGGCGTGCGCAGCGGCGTCTGCGACGGCTTCATCGGCAATCGCCTGATGCAGCATTACCGCAAGGCGGCGGACTACATGCTCCTCGACGGGGCGCATTTCCAGGAGATCGACCGCGCGCTGGAGGGCTTCGGTTTCGCCATGGGGCCCTTCCGCGTGTCCGACCTCGCCGGGCTCGACATCGGCTGGAGCTACCGCAAGCGCCATGCCGACACGCGGCCTGCACAAGAGCGCTACGTCCCGGTGGCCGACCGGATCTGCGAGGCCGGCATGTTCGGGCGCAAGACGGGCAGCGGCTATTATCTTTACGGCGCGGGACAGGGCGGTCCGAACCCCGAGGCCGAACGCATCCTGGAGGAGGAGCGCGCGCGTGCCGGCGTCACGCCGCGCAGCTTCACCGACGAGGAGATCGTCGCGCGCTACATGACCGCGATGATCGCGGAGGCGACGCGGGTCGTGGAAGACGGCATCGCCCAACGTCCCATCGACGTCGATGCCGTGCTTCTTTTCGGCTACGGCTTCCCGCGCTTCCGCGGCGGGCCGCTCCACCACGCCGACCGCATCGGCCTTGACGAGGTGATCCGGCGCATCGAGACCTACGCGGCGGAGGACCCGCATTACTGGCAGGTGCCCGGCCTCCTCCGGCGGCTCGCGGGGGAGGGCAAGACCTTCGCGGACCTGAACGGATGAGCAACCCGCTCCACGACCGGCTGTTCGGGCGGCATCTGGGGCGCGAGACGCCCTTCCTGCATCTGACGGACGGCACGGTGCTCACGCATGACGCCTTCCTGCGGCTCTCGGGGCGCTTCGCCCATGCGCTCACCGCGGCGGGGCTGGCGCCCGGCGACCGGCTGGCGCTGCAGGTGGAAAAATCGCCCGAGGCGCTCGCCGTCTTCGCGGCCTGCGCGGCGGCGGGCGTGATCTTCCTGCCGCTCAACACCGCCTACACGGCGGCCGAGCTCGACTACTTCATCGGCGATTCGGGCGCGCGGCTCTTCCTCTGCGATCCCGCGACGGCCCATTCCCTGCGCCCCGTCGCCGAGGCGCAGGGCGCGCGGCTCGAGACGCTGGGCCCGGACGGCACGGGCAGCTTCGCCGATCTCGCCGCACGCCAGCCCGAGCACTTCGCGCCCGTGCCGCGATCGGAGGACGACCTCGCCGCCTTCCTCTACACCTCCGGCACGACGGGGCGATCGAAGGGCGCGATGCTGACGGCGCGCAACCTCCTGTCGAACGCCGAGGTGCTGACCGAGGCCTGGCGCTTCACCGCCGACGACGTGCTGCTGCATGCGCTGCCCATCTTCCACACGCACGGGCTCTTCGTGGCCACGAACGTGATGCTCCTCGCCGGCGGCGCGATGCTCTTCCACCCGAGGTTCGACGCCGCCGCGGCGATCCGCGACCTGCCGCGCGCGACCGCGATGATGGGGGTGCCCACCTTCTACACCCGCCTTCTGGAGCAGGAGGAGTTCACCCGCGAGACCTGCGCGACCATGCGCCTCTTCGTCTCGGGCTCCGCGCCGCTGCTCGCCGAGACGCACCGCCGCTTCGAGGACCGCACGGGCCACCGCATCCTCGAGCGCTACGGCATGACCGAAACGAACATGATCACCTCCAACCCCTACGACGGCGAGCGCCGGCCCGGCACCGTGGGCCTGCCCCTGCCGGGGGTGGAAATGCGCATCTGCGACGCGCACGGCAGCGAGGTCGCACCGGGCGAGACGGGCGTGATCGAGGTGCGCGGCCCGAACGTCTTCAAGGGCTACTGGCAGATGTCCGAGAAGACCGCCGAGGAGATCCGCGAAGACGGGTTCTTCATCACCGGCGACCTCGCGCAGGAAGACCCGGACGGCTACGTCACCATCGTCGGCCGCGCCAAGGACCTCATCATCTCCGGCGGCTTCAACGTCTACCCGAAGGAGATCGAGGAGGCGATCGACGCCCAGCCCGGCGTGCGCGAGAGCGCGGTCGTCGGCGTGCCGCACCCGGACTTCGGCGAAACCCCCGTCGCGATCCTGGTCCCCGAGGGCGCGGGCCCCGACCTCGCGCAGGTCGAGCGGGCCCTGCGCGACGCGCTGGCGGGCTTCAAGCAGCCGCGAAAGCTGATCCTCGTCGACGCGCTGCCCCGCAACACCATGGGCAAGGTGCAGAAAGCCGCCCTGCGCGCCCGCTACGCCGACCTCTTCACCTGAGCGCCGGGCGCCGCGCCTGCTGTGGCTGCGCCGCGGCCCGACATCCCGCGCCCGACGGGCTGCCCCCGATGACACGCCCGGCCGCCATCGCCGGGGGCCGTCGGCACGCAACAGGCACCCCGGCCGATCCCGCGTGCGATCCGCCGCCCT
>NZ_JAWLFS010000148.1:0-7538 GCF_041685465.1 Rhodosalinus sp.
ACCACCGGATGCCGCCCGCCTGTCACCTCGAAGGCGCGGCTCGCGTCCACCTCCGGCCGGGTCCAGTCCGCACCGCGCGCCAGATCGGCGAGCCCGGCGGCGAGGTCGATCTCGGCGAGCGCCGCGGCCACCTGCCCGAGCGCGCCCGCCGCCTCCAGCACCGCGGCGCGCAGTCGGGCGAAAGCCGCCTTTTCCAGGTCGAGCGCGCGGGCGCCGGCGTTCAGGATGCGCGTCTCCAGCTCCGACAGCTCCACCGTGGTGAAGCGCAGCTGATTGGCCGTGGTCTGTCGGTGGATGAAGGTCTCCGAGAGCGGCGGCGCCATCATGCGCTCGGCGTGTGTCGCCGTCGTCTCGATGAAATAGCCGAGGACATTGTTGTGCTTGATCTTGAGCGAGCCGATGCCCGTCTCCTCGGCATAGCGCGCCTGCAGCCCGGCGATTATGCCCCGGCCCTCGTCGCGCAGCTGTCGCGTCTCGTCGAGGTCGGCGTCGAAGCCCTCCGCCACGAAGCCGCCGTCGCGGACCAGAAGCGGCGGCTCGGCGATCAGCGAGTCGGCGAGCAGATCGCGCAGCGCCTCCTGCCCGGTGAGCGCGTCGAGCGCCCCGCGCAGGAGATCGGGCAGATCACGGCCCGCGCAGAGCGCGGAGATGGCGGCGGCCTGTTCCAGCGCGCCCCGCACCGCGGCGAGGTCGCGCGGCCCGCCCCGGTCGAGGGACAGGCGCGAGAGCGCGCGGTCGAGGTCCGGCGCGCGGCGCAGCAGATCGCGCAGGTCACCGGCGAGCGTCGCGTCGCCCACCAGTGCGGCGACGGCCTCCTGCCGGGCGTGGATCGTCTCCAGCGAGAGGGAGGGCGCGCCGATCCGCGCTTCCAGCAGCCGCGCGCCGCCCGCCGTCACCGTCCTGTCCACCGCGGCGAGCAGGGAGCCCGCCCGCCCGCCGCCCATCGCGCGGGTCAGCTCGAGATTGCGCCGCGTCGCCGCGTCGATCTGCATGACGCCGCCTGCCGCCTCGCGCGCGGGCGGGCGCAGGAGCGGAAGCTGCCCCTTCTGCGTCAGCTCGAGATAGTCCACGAGCCCGCCCATCGCGGCGAGCTCCGGCCGCGTGAACATCCCGAACCCGTCGAGCGTGTCGACCCCGAAGAGCCGGGTCAGCCGCTTCTCCGCCCCCGTGCTGTCGAAGACCGATCGCGCGAGCGGCGTCATCGCGGCGCCGCCGTCGGTCACGATCGCGGCGCAGTCGGCCTCCAGCGTCTCGGGCAGGAGCACCTCCGCCGGGGCGAGCCGCGCAAGCTCCGGCCCGAGGCGCACGCGCGAAAGCGCCATGACGTGAAAGGCCCCGGTCGAGATGTCCGCCCAGGCGAGTGCGCCCTGCCCCTGCGCCTCCGCATAGGCGGCGAGGTAGTTGTGCCGCCGGGCCTCCAGCAGCGAATCCTCGGTCAGCGTGCCGGGCGTGACGAGGCGGATCACCTCGCGCCTGACCACGGCCTTGGCGCCGCGCTTCTTCGCCGCCTCGGGGCGCTCCATCTGCTCGCAGACGGCGACGCGGAAGCCCTTGCGGATCAGCGTGAGCATGTAGCTCTCGGCCGAATGCACCGGCACGCCGCACATCGGGATATCGTCGCCCCCGTGCTTGCCGCGCTTGGTGAGCGCGATGTCGAGCGCCGCCGCCGCCGCCGCGGCGTCGTCGAAGAACATCTCGTAGAAATCGCCCATCCGGTAGAACAGGAGCGCATCCGGGTGCTGCGCCTTGATCTCCAGATACTGCGCCATCATCGGCGTTGTGTCGGCCGCGGTCGTCAGCTTATACCTCCTGTCCACTTCAAGGACGCCTTGCCCCGCACCGGGGCGCGGGCGCATCTCCGGACGCGGTATCGCATATCCAATGATCGAGCCCTTTTCACTCATCGATCTGACCGGCCATGCCCCGGTGGCGCGCGGGGCCGAGCGCCGGGTCTATCTCCACCCCGACCGGGAAGACCGGGTGCTCAAGCTCATCATCCCGATCGCCGAACGCAAGCTCAATCCGCGCAGCATGCGCGGGCTGACGACACGTCTCTTTCCCTCGGTGCTCTACCGCTCGACCCTCGCCGAACAGAAGGAACAGGCGCGCGCGCTGTGTTCCTGGCGCGATGCCTGGGGCCGGCCGCCCTTCGCGCTGCACTTCGGCTTCGTGCCGACGAGCCTCGGCTGGGGCGCGGTGGCGCAGCGCGTCGCCAACCCGGACGGCGCGATCGGGCCGACCCTTCTGCAGCTCGCGCGGGCCGATGCCCTCGACGCGCGGGTGGTGGAGCTTCTGAACGACACGGTCACGCGCATCGTCCGCGCCGATCTCCGCGCCAGCGACCTGAACGCAAAGAACCTCGTGCTGGGCAGCCGCGGCGGGCCGGAGGAGGTGGTGCTCGTCGACGGCTTCGGCGACGTGCACGCCCTTCCGGTGCGCAACTGGTCGCGCCGCGCCAACCGCACGGGCCTGCGCCACGCCTTTGCGCGCATCGGGGGCAAGCTCGGCCTCGTCTGGCGCGACGCGGAATGGCGGTTCCACCTGCCGTGAGGGCGGCCTAGTGTAAAGCCCGGCCGCAGCGGAGGAGCCATGTCGAGGACCAAGTTCACCGAGGAGGAGGCGCTCGCCTTCCACCACGCGCCGACGCCGGGGAAATGGGCGATCACGGCGACGGTGCCGATGACGACCCAGCGCGACCTCAGCCTCGCCTATTCGCCGGGCGTCGCGGTGCCCTGCCTGCGCATCGCGGAGGAGCCGCAGGCGGCCTACGACTACACCAACAAGGGTAACCTCGTCGCCGTCGTCTCCAACGGCACCGCGGTGCTCGGCCTCGGCAACCTCGGCGCGCTGGGCTCCAAGCCGGTGATGGAGGGCAAGGCGGTGCTCTTCAAGCGCTTCGCCGATGTGGATTCCATCGACCTCGAGGTGGACACCGAGGACGTGGATGCCTTCGTGGACGCGGTAAAGCATCTCGGCCCCTCCTTCGGCGGCATCAACCTCGAGGATATCCGCGCGCCGGACTGCTTCGTCATCGAAGAGCGTCTCAAGGAAGCGATGGACATTCCCGTCTTCCACGACGACCAGCACGGCACGGCGGTGATCTGCGCGGCGGGTCTGATCAACGCGCTGCACATTTCGGGCAAGCGGATCGAGGACTGCCGCATCGTGCTCAACGGCGCGGGGGCGGCGGGCATCGCCTGCATCGAGCTTCTGAAGGCGATGGGCGCCCGGCCGCGGAACTGCATCGTCTGCGACACCAAGGGCGTGATCCACAAGGATCGCACCGAGGGCATGAACCAGTGGAAGTCGGCCCATGCGATCGAGACCGACCTGCGCACGCTCGAGGAGGCGATGGCGGGCGCCGACGTCTTCCTCGGCGTCTCGGTCAAGGGCGCGGTGACGCCCGCGATGGTCGAGAGCATGGCCGACAACCCGGTGATCTTCGCCATGGCGAACCCCGACCCGGAGATCACGCCGGAAGAGGCGCACGACGTGCGCCCCGACGCGATCGTGGCGACCGGGCGCTCGGACTATCCCAACCAGGTGAACAACGTCCTGGGCTTCCCCTATCTCTTCCGCGGCGCGCTCGACGTGAACGCGCGGGCGATCAACGAGGAGATGAAGATCGCCTGCGCCGAGGCGCTCGCCGCGCTCGCGCGGGAGGACGTGCCCGACGAGGTGGCGATGGCCTACGGGCGCAAGCTGTCCTTCGGGCGGGACTACATCATCCCGACGCCCTTCGACCCGCGGCTGATCTGGCGCGTGCCACCGGCGGTGGCGAAGGCGGGCATGGACACCGGCGCGGCGCGCCGGCCGATCGTGGACATGGAGGGCTACCAGGCGAGCCTGAAGGGCCGCATGGACCCGACGGCGAGCATCCTGCGCGGCATCACCGAGCGGGCGCGGCGCGCGCAGGCGCGCATGATCTTCGCCGAGGGTGACGACGTCCGCGTCCTGCGCGCCGCGGTCGCCTATCAGCGGTCGGGTTTCGGCACCGCGCTCGTCGTGGGCCGCGAGGCCGACGTGCGCACCAAGCTCGAGGCCGAGGGCATGGGCGACGCGGTGCGCGAACTCACCATCGTCAACGCCGCGAACACCGAACACCTCGAGAGCTACAAGGCCTTCCTCTACGCCCGGCTTCAGCGGCGCGGGCACGACATGGCCGACATCCACCGCCTCGCCGCGCGCGACCGGCACGTGTTCTCGGCGCTGATGCTTGCGCACGGGCACGGCGACGGGGTGGTGACCGGCGCGACGCGCAAGTCGGCGCATGTGATGGAGCTCATCAACCACGTCTTCGACGCCGACGCGGGTCACGGCGCGGCGGGGGTCACGGCGCTTCTGCACCGGGGGCGGATCGTGCTCGTCGCGGACACGCTCGTGCACGAATGGCCCGACGCGGAGGATCTTGCCACCATCGCCGAACGGGGGGCCGCGGTCGCGCGTCATCTCGGGCTCGATCCGCGGGTGGCCTTCGTCAGCTTCTCGACCTTCGGCTACCCGGTCTCCGAGCGCGCCGAGAAGATGCACGGCGCGCCGCAGGTGCTCGACGTGCGGGGCGTGGATTTCGAATACGAGGGCGAGATGACCGTCGACGTCGCGCTCAACGCGCAGGCGCAGGCGTCCTATCCCTTCCAGCGGCTGACCGGGCCGGCGAACATCCTCGTGGTGCCGGCGCGGCACTCGGCCTCGATCTCGGTCAAGCTCATGCAGGAGATGGGCGGCGCGACGGTGATCGGCCCGATCCTCGCGGGCGTGGACGCCTCGGTGCAGCTCTGCTCGACCGTCTCGACGGCGAACGACATCCTCAACATGGCCGTCCTCGCGGCCTGCAAGGTGGGTTGACGGCCGCGCACACACCCTCCGTCGCCGATATCGCCGGCGGAAAATGCGCGCCCACCCCGATCCTGCGCCCGGCGGGCCGCGGCCCGGTCAAGGAGTCGCCGGAGTCCCGGATGATCCGGCCGGCGCCCGCGCAAAGGCGAGCGCCGCGCGAATCGCGTCGAGCCCGTCGGTCAGCGCCGCCGGGCCGGGCTGCAGGATGAGGGGGGACTTGATTTCGTGGATCCGGCCGGCGCGTACCGCGGGCACGGTGTCGAACCCCGGGCGCGCGGCGATCTTCTCGGGGCGGACCTTCTTGCCGCACCACGAGGCGAGGATCACCTCCGGCCCCGCCGCGATCACGCGCTCGGGGGCGATGATCCGGTCGCGCGCCGCGCCGCAATCGGCCAGATCCGGGAAGGCGTCCTGCCCGCCGGCGATCCCGATCAGTTCCGAGACCCACTTGAGGCCGGAGATCATCGGCTCGTCCCATTCCTCGAAATAGACGACCGGGCGCGGACCGCCGCGCGCCTCGGCCGCGACCGACTCCAGCCGGCGCTCGTAATCCGCGGCCAGTCGCTCGGCCCGGGCGGGCTGTCCGACCGTCGCGCCCAGATGCCGGATCATGGCGAGGATGCCGGCGACGTCGCGCTGGTTGTAGCCCGTCACCGTGACGCCCGCGCGCAGAAGCTCGGCGGCGATGTCGGCTTGCAGGTCCGAGAAGGTGAGCACCAGATCGGGCTCGAGCGCGAGGATCCGGGGGATATCGGCCGAGGTGAAGGCCGAGACGCGCGGCTTCTCGCGGCGCACACGCTTCGGCCGGACCGCGTAGCCCGAGACGCCCACGATCCGGTCCTCCTCGCCCAGAAGGTAGAGCGTCTCGACCGTTTCCTCGGTCAGGCAGACGATGCGCTCTGGCGGAAACCGCCTCATGTCGCGCGCCGCGCCCGTGCGCCGCCGCGGCGCTTGCGCGGTGGCATGGCCAGCGGCAGGGGTGCGGGCGGCATGCGCGTCGAGGCCAGAAGCAGATCGCAGAAGGCCGCCACCGCGGGCGAGCGCCGGGCGCAGGGCACGGCGCGCGAATACGCGAGCATCGCTTGCTGCCGATAGTCGCCGTCGCCCGGCAGCGCGCCCAGCCATTGGATGTACCCGAGCCGGGCAAGACCCGCCGCCCGTGCGGGCGGCATGGGGCCGAGGTCGAGTTGCGAGATCGTCCGGTCCAGTAGCATCGCACCCTCCGTGCAGGGGCGGGCATCGGAAGTCGGGGAGGCCGTCGGCCGGAAGGCCGCTGATCCCGGTCTCTCCGCTCCGGGGCACCCCGCCCGGGTCGAGATCACCGCGGCGCATCGCGCCGGAGATGGCAGGTCTCCTGGCTCGCGGGTCCTCGCTCTTCCGGACCTTCCCGGGCTGGCGCCCAGTGGCGTTCTCCGGTCTCGCTCGCCGCTCACAGTTGCGGGGGCAGCCGCGGACTGGCCCGGGGGCGCACCGCGTTCCCTTTTCAGTCGGTCCCGTGAGGACCGACACCATCGGACGAAGGATCGCACAGGGCGCACGCCCTGTCCATGCCGGCGCGCGCCTCAGAAATCGAGGTTCTCGACGTTGAGGGCGTTTTCCTGAATGAACTCGCGGCGCGGTTCGACCACGTCGCCCATGAGCTTGGTGAAGAGATCGTCCGCCTCGGCCATGTCCTCGACACGCACCTGAAGCAGGGTGCGCGCCTCGGGGTCCAGCGTCGTCTCCCAGAGCTGGTTGGGATTCATCTCGCCCAGCCCCTTGTAGCGCTGCAGGGAGAGCCCGCGTTCGCCCTCTTCGAGAATCGCCTGCAGGAGCCCGAGGGGACCGTAGATGTTCGACTGGCGATCCTTGCGGACGAGGTGCGCGGGGCGCCGGTAGATCTCCTGCAGCGACTCCGTCAGCCGGCCGAGCTTGCGTGCCTCGCCCGAACGCAGCGCCGGCCCGTCGATGACGCGCACCTCCTCGACCCCGCGCACCACGCGGGCGAGGCGCAGGCCCTTGTCCTGCGTCGGCCGTCCCTGCCAGCCGCGCTCGTATTCCTCGGCGATCAGGTCCAGCCGCTCGGCCACCCGGTCGGCCACGCCCTGAAGGTCGGCGTCGGCCCGTCCCTCCTCGAAGGCGCCGGCGATGGCGGCCTGTTCGAGGATGTGGCGCGGGTAGTGCGTCGGGAAGGCGTCGAGAGTGCGTCGCACCTGTCGCGCCTCCTGCACCACGCGCTGAAGGTCCGGCCCCGCGATCTCCTCGCCGCTTTCAAGGCGCAGGGTCGCGCCGTCCGTGCCCTGATCGATCAGGAAGTCGGTGAGCGCCGCCTCGTCCTTGAGATAGACCTCCGACTTGCCGCGCCCGACCTTGTAGAGGGGCGGCTGCGCGATGAAGAGATGGCCATGCTCGATGAGCTCCGGCATCTGCCGGTAGAAGAACGTCAGCAGCAGGGTGCGGATGTGCGCGCCGTCCACGTCGGCGTCCGTCATGATGACGATCTTGTTGTAACGCAGCTTCGAGACGTCGAATTCGTCGCGCCCGATCCCGGTGCCGAGCGCCATCACGAGGTTGCCGATCTCCTGGCTCGAGAGCATCCGGTCGAAGCGCGCGCGCTCCACGTTCAGGATCTTGCCGCGGAGCGGCAGCACCGCCTGCGTGCGCCGGTCGCGGCCGGTCTGCGCGCTGCCGCCGGCGCTGTCGCCCTCGACCAGAAAGAGCTC
>NZ_JAWLFS010000149.1:0-7517 GCF_041685465.1 Rhodosalinus sp.
TCGCGCGGCCCCTGCCGCAGGCGCCGGAGACGCTCGCGGCGGTGGTCAAGGCGCTGCCGGTGCGCCACGCGGGCCTGCGCCCGATGGACGAGGCGATCTCGACCGCCGGCGGCCTCGCCTGGGACGGGCTCGACGCGGGGCTCGGGCTGCGGGCCCTGCCCGGCGTCTTCGCCGCCGGAGAGATGCTCGACTGGGAGGCGCCGACCGGCGGATACCTGTTGACCGCCTGCCTCGCCACCGGGCGCTGGGCGGGGCGCGCGGCGGCGGGGCGCCCCCTTGCGGGCGGACCGGCACCGGGGCAGGAGAGCCTGGAGCCGAAGGAGCGCCCATGACTCTCGACTACGCCGATCTCCGCCGCCGAATCGCCGCGCTGACCGAGGGCGAGACCGACGCCGTCGCGCTCATGGCGACGCTCGCCTGCGAGATCCACCACGCCGACGCCCGGTTCGACTGGACCGGTTTCTACCGGGTGGTCGCGCCGGAGACGTTGAAGATCGGCCCCTACCAGGGCGGGCACGGCTGCCTGACCATCCCCTTTGCGCGCGGCGTCTGCGGCGCGGCGGCGCGCAGGGGCGAGGTGCAGATCGTCGACGACGTGGAGGCCTTCCCGGGGCATATCGCCTGCTCGTCCTCGACGCGGTCGGAGATCGTGCTGCCGGTGCGCGACGGGGCAGGGCGGCTGATCGCCGTGCTCGACATCGACAGTGACCGGCCCGCGGCCTTCGGCCGGGCCGATGCGGACGGCCTCGGCGCGATCCTCGCCGACACCTTCGGCCGGCTCTGAGCCGCGCCTCCCGGTCGCCCCTCGCGCGGCGCGGGAGCGAGGAGGGCCGCGAGGCCCGAGGAGCGCGGCGGACGATCATCGGACAGGGGCAACTGGAAACCGCCCGCCTGCGCAGGAGGCCGGGACGGCTTGCGCCGCTGAGGCACCGCACCGTTGCAGATCGGCATGATCCGGCCGCGCGACGCGGACAGGCGCGCGGCGGAGGCGGCTCAGTCGCCGAGCTTGGCGTGCACCTCGTCGAGGTCGATCTCTCCCACCGGCATCCGGTTCGACGGATCGGCGGCGTCGTATTTGAAGAGTTCGAAATCGCGGTGGTAGATCTCGTAGACGAGGTGCATCGAAAGGTCGTCGAAGTAGTCCTCGACCGGATGCGCGCGCTCTGGGCCGTGCGCGGCGCTCTCGTTGAAGCGCGGGATCGTGGCGAGGTCGACCGGATAGGGCGTGTCGATCGCGTCGAGCACGGTCTGCATCCCCTCGCCGAAGCGCTCCGTCCAGAAGATGTGGTCGTAGCGCCCGCCGTTGGCGATGAAGGTCCCCACGTGCCCCGAGACCGAGGACCAGTGGATGTCCGGGTCCATCGGGCGCTTCCAGCGGATCGTGTCGCGGGCGAAGAGCAGGAAGCGGCGGAAGCTGCGGATCTGGTCGAAGTCCTGCCTGCCGTCGGCGCCGCCCACCTCGACGCCGTATTTCTGCGTCAGCATCGGGACGAGGTTGCCCCGGTAGCGCTTGCCGTTGCGCTGGATGCCGCAGATCTTGTCGAAGAAGGACGACAGGATGCGCGTGTAGGGGTTGCGCACGCAGGTGAAGGCCGGGGCGCTGCGCGTCCTGACCGTGGCCGAGATCACGGGCTGGCTCTCCTCCCGCGCCCATTTGTGCAGACCTTCACGCGCGTCGTGGATATCGCCCTCGTAGAAGCGGCCGTGGTCGGAATAGTGCAGGATCTGTCCGATGGTGGAGCAGGCACACTTGGGAACCACGCGGTAGACCACGCTTCCGCTTTCGGTCATCCATGTGCCCGGAAAGCCCATCGCCCGTCCTGCCCTGCCTCGCCGCCGGGCTGCCCTGCCCGGTTGTGCTTGGTCTCATTCTAGTCGCAGGCTAGAGACCGAGGAAAGCCCGTTCTCGGGCCGGCTCGAAGGAGAGCGAGACGCGCGCGGCATGGCCAGGATCGCCTTCATACTGCTCTGTCACAAGGATCCGGATGCGATCGTCAAGCAGGCGCAGCGGCTGACCGCGGCGGGCGACGTCATGGCGATTCACTTCGACGGGCGCGCCGACGACCGCGCCTATCGCCGCATGCGGGCGGCGCTCGATCCCAATCCCAATGTCGTCTTCGCGCCGCGGCGGGTGAAATGCGGCTGGGGCGAGTGGTCGCTGGTGGCCGCCACGCTCGAAGCCGTGCGCGCGGCCCTGGCCGCCTTTCCGGAGGCCACGCATGTCTACATGCTCTCGGGCGACTGCATGGCCATCAAGTCCGCCGAATACGCCCATGCCGTCCTCGATGCGCATGACCGCGATTACATCGAGAGCTTCGACTTCTTCGCTTCGGACTGGATCAGGACCGGCATCAAGGAAGAACGGCTGATCTACCGCCATGTCTTCAACGAGCGGCGGCGCAAGCGGCTGTTCTACGCGTCCCTCGACTGGCAGAAGCGGCTCGGGCTCGAACGGGCGATCCCCGCCGACATCCAGGTGATGATCGGCAGCCAGTGGTGGTGCCTGCGCCGCGGCACGATCGAGGCGATCCTCGACTTCATCGCCGCGCGGCCCGACGTGGTGCGTTTCTTCCGCCGGACGTGGATCCCGGACGAGACCTTCTTTCAGACGCTGGTGCGCCACCTGATCCCTGAGACGGAAATCGAGAGCCGTACGCTCACCTTCCTGATGTTCTCGGACTACGGGATGCCGGTGGTCTTCCACGACGATCACTATGACCTGCTGCTCAGCCAGGACTCGCTCTTCGCGCGCAAGATCAGCCCCGAGGCGACCGACCTGACCCGCCGGCTCGGGCTGCTCTACGCCTCCGAGGGGACGGAGTTCCCCGTCTCGAACGAAGGTCGCAGCCTGTACCGCTTTCTCACGCAGCGCGGGCGGATCGGGCGCCGGTTCGCGCCCCGCTTCTGGGAAAGCGAGGGCTCGATCGGGCATGAACGGGAACTCCTGATCGTGGTCTGCAAGAAGTGGCACGTCGGCCGCCGGCTCATGGTGCGGCTCCGGGAGGTCACGGGCCTTCCGGGCATCGAGTATCTCTTCAACGACGCGGCGGCGCCGCTGCCCGATCTCGGCGGACTCGAGACGACGATGGCCAAGCGTCACCGGCATCGGCGGGCACTGTTGCGGATGCTCTTCGAGCACTACGGGACGGACCGCATGGCGATCTGCATCGATCCGGCGAACGTCGACCTGCTGCAGGATTTCTGCGGCGACCGCTCGCGCACGCGGATCCTCGAGGTCGAGTGCCGCTTCTCGGACGCGTACCTGATCGGTCACGCGCGGCGTGTCGGCCTCGCCGGGGAGCGCACGCCGCCCGAGACACTGTCCCGCCTCCTGCCGACGATCCGCAACGAGATCGCGCTGGAGCGCGACCGCATCCGCGATGCGGGCTTTGAAAACCACCTGCGCCTGCGCGAGGGCGACGCGACCGAGACCAATGCCGCGGTGCTTGCGGAATTCCTTGGCGTCGACCTTGCCGAGGCGCTAGAGATCGCGCGGACCGACAACCTCTTCGCCGACTGAGGGAGGGCCGGATGGGCTACGCCTACGACGAGCAGAACGTCTTCGCCAGGATCCTGCGGGGGGAGATCCCCAACAGGACCGTGCTGGAGACCGAACACAGCCTCGCCTTCGAGGACATCAATCCGCAGGCGCCGGTGCACGTCCTGGTGATTCCGAAGGGCGCCTACGTCAACCACGACCACTTCGCCGCGGAGGCCTCGGAGGCCGAGATCGTGGATTTCACGCGGACCGTCGGCGAGGTCTGCCGCAGGCTCGGCGTCGCACCGGGGGCCGAGGGCGCGGGCTACCGCCTGCTCGCCAACGCCGGGGAGGACGCCGCCCAGGAGGTGCCGCACCTGCATGTCCACGTCTTCGCCGGCGGCCGGCTCGGCCCGATGCTGATGCGGCGCGACTGAGAGCGACGATCGCGGGGCCACCGGGGACCGCCCCGGCGGTCTGCCACCGTCGCATGGGCGCCCGCGTTGCGCGGGGCCTGCCCTTGGCCGGTTCCGGTGACGCACCGCCCGCCTTCCCAGCGGCCGCGCCTCCGGCGCGACGCCCCGTCCGGGGCCGCCTGTCGGCGGCGAGGGTCGATCAAGGAGGTGTCGATCCGGCAGACCTCGAGCTGAAATCCCACGCGACCGACCAGCGCTTGAACCCGCTTGGCGCCAATGATCGCTGGGTGAGCTGACAGCTTCGGTGTTCTCGTCCGATGCAGTACCGGTCCCGGGGGTGCGTCGGATCGTGCGGTGCCGAGCCCCGGGAATATCCTGCTGACGAGCGGCCTGTTCCGCGCCCCCATGCCGTGCCCCGAGCGGCTTCGCGTCGAAGGCCCTTGCCGCCTGCGACCTCTGGAACGCTCCCTGTGACAACGCGCGCCGCGATGACGCTGACGTCCCCGGGATACGGCTTGCCTCGGGTCCACACCATCGGGATCAACTCGGCATCGACGGAGGCCGCGTGCTGCCCCCTGTCCGCCCCGGGCGTTATCCATGGCGCACCCGGTTGTCGCTTCGCGCGCCGACCGCGACGAGGCCACACGCACCGAGCGCGCTCGTCACGGCGCCCCGGGGCGGCCGCGCAATCGACGAGGCCGATGTCGCGGGCGTGATCTTCGCGGTCAGGGCAGACGGCCCTCGAGCACGTAGCGCAGGATGTCGGCGACCTGACGCGGCTCGCGGGCGACAGCGTTTGCGGCGGCGTCCACTTCCTTCAGCGCGTGGTCGTGCTCGGGCGGGTGGAGGATGACGAGCGGGCGGCCCAGCGCGGCGGCGTAACCGGCGTCGAAGGCCGCGTTCCACTGCTTGTATTTCTCCCCGAAGCGCACGACGACGACGTCGGCCTCCTCCATCGCGGTGCGGGTGCGGATGGCGTTCAGGAGCGCGCCCTTGCGGTCGTGCCAGACCTTGTCCTCCTCCGGGCCGAGGATCGCCACGCCGCAGTCGTCGCTCGCCGCGTGGTCGGTCACCGGTGCGGTGAAGCGCAGGTCGAGGCCGGCGGCGGCGGATTTCACCTCCTCGCGCCAGTCGGAATGGATCTCTCCGGCGAGGTAGACGGTCAGGGTCATCGGGCTCTCCTGTCGGGGGTGTCGAAGCGGGCGAGGATTTCGGCGACGTCGTCGCTGCTCACCTGTGGGAAATGGCGGTAGTGGAGACCGACCGCCTGAAAGTCGCGCGGACGGTCGAGGCAGATCACCTCGTCGGCCGCGTGGGCGAGGCGCTCCAGCGTGTCGGGCGGCGCCACGGGCACGGCGAGCCAGACGGCGGCGGGCGCGCGGGCGTGAAGCCCGCGCAGCGCGGCGCGCACGGTCGCGCCGGTGGCGATGCCGTCGTCCACCACGATCGCCGTGCGCCCCGAGAGGTCCACCGGCGCGCGCCCGGCGAGCCAGCGGGCGCGGCGCTCGGCGATCTCCTGCGTCTTCTCGGCGATCTGCACCTCGAAGTCGCGCTCGTCGAGGCCGGCCATGGTGAGCACTTCCGGATTGTAGACCGCCTGCGGCGGGTCACCCTCGACCAGTGCGCCGGCGGCGAGCTCCGAGTGTCCCGGCAGGCCGAGCTTGCGCACCAGCAGGAGATCGAGCGGCGCGCCGAGGCGCTCGGCCACCGTGGCGGCGATCGGCACGCCGCCGCGCGGCAGCGCCAGCACGACGGGGCGTTCGGGGTGCTGCGCGGCGATCCGCTCGGCCAGCGTCTCGCCTGCCTCTTTCCGGTCCTCGAACATCGCGGCCTCCTCGCTTGCCGGGGCCGCCCCGGGCGCGGCTCAGCCGCGCAGCTCGGCGCCGGTGGCGGCCTTGACCTTCTCCACGATGCGGGCCGAGACGGCCTCGATCTCGGCCTCGGTCATCGTCGTCTCGCGCGGCTGGAGGCGCACCGACAGCGCGAGCGATTTCCGCCCTTCGCCCAGCGCGCCGCCCGCGAACTCGTCGAAGACCTGCACGTCCTCGATGAGCGCCTTGTCGGCACCGCGCGCGGCGGAGACCAGTTTCGCCGCCTCCACCCGGTCGTCAACCACGAAGGCGAAGTCGCGTTCCACTGCCTGCAGATCCGCGAGCTCGAGCGCCGGGCGCGCGGCGCCCGCGCGGCGCGGCGCCGGGATCTCCTCGGGCCAGAGGGTGAAGGCCACCGCCGGCCCCTTCACGTCGAGCGCCTGCAGCACGCGGGGGTGCAGCTCGCCGAAGGTGCCGAGCGTCTTCTTCGGGCCGAGGCAGATCCGCCCGTGCCGGCCGGGATGCCACCAGTCCGCCCCGCCGCGCAGGACCTGAACGCCCGCGGGCGCGCCGAGCGCGGCGAGCACCGCTTCCGCGGCAGCCTTGGCGTCGAAGGCATCGGCGTCGCGCGCCGGGCCGTGGACGTTGCGCGGCACGGCGCGCCCCACCAGAAGGCCCGCGACCTGCAGGTGCTGCTCGCCCGGCTCGGCGCCGTGGAAGGCCGGGCCGATCTCGAAGAGCGCGAGGTCGGAGAAGCCGCGCGCCTGGTTGCGCGCCGCGGCCTGCAGAAGGCCGGGCAGCACGTCGGGGCGCATGTGCGTCATCTCGGAGCTGATCGGGTTCTCGAGGGCGAGGCGGTCGTCGCCCCCGAAGAGCCGCGCCGCGGCGGCGTCGATGAAGCTGTAGGTCACGCACTCGTTGAAGCCCGCGGCGGCGAGCGCGCGGCGCGCGGCCTGTTCGCGGCGCTGGAGCGGCGTGAGCACCGGCGCGGTCACCCCCGGCGAGGGCCGCGGCAGGGGCTTGCCCTCGAGCTTGGTCAGGCTCGCGATGCGCGCCACCTCCTCGACCAGATCGGCCTCGCCCATCACGTCGGGCCGCCAGGAGGGCACATGCGCCATGTCCCCCTCGAGGCGGAAGCCGAGCGCCGTGAGGGTTTGCCGCTGCTCGGCCTCGGGCAATTCCATGCCGACGAGCGAGCGCACGCGCGCCGGGTCGAGCCGGTAGGCGCGGGCCGTGTCGGGCACCGCGCCGGCGACGACCACCTCGGAGGCCTCGCCGCCGCAGAGGTCGAGGATCATGCGGGTCGCATCCTCGAGCCCCGGCAGGGTGTAGGCCGGATCGACGCCGCGCTCGAAGCGGTAGCGCGCGTCGGAATTGATCTTGAGCGCGCGGCCCGTCATCGCGATCTGCACGTG
This sequence comes from Rhodosalinus sp., assembly GCF_041685465.1. Lineage (NCBI taxonomy): Bacteria > Pseudomonadati > Pseudomonadota > Alphaproteobacteria > Rhodobacterales > Paracoccaceae > Rhodosalinus > Rhodosalinus sp. Next base: position 7,121 of record NZ_JAWLFS010000149.1, read on the forward strand.
ATCCCAGAAGGCGCTTTCGAGGACGACGTCCACCGTCTCCTCGGTCACGCCGGTCGCGGCGCCGCCCATGATGCCGGCGATGCTCTCGGGGCCCGCGTCGTCGGAGATCACGACGGCGTCCTCGGGGAAGGTGTAGGTCTTCTCGTCGAGCGCCTCGATCGTCTCGCCGCCCGCGGCGCGGTGGACGCGCAGGTCGCGCGCGACCTTGCCCGCGTCGAAGACGTGGAGCGGGCGGTTGCGGTCGAAGGTGAAGAAGTTCGTCACGTCCACGAGCGCCGAGATCGGGCGCAGCCCGATGGCGCGCAGCCGGTCCTGCAGCCACGCCGGCGAGGCGCCGTTGCGCACGCCCCGGATCACGCGCGCCGCGAAGAGCGGGCAGCCGTCGCGCGCCTCGGGC
>NZ_JAWLFS010000150.1:0-7492 GCF_041685465.1 Rhodosalinus sp.
CTTGCCCGCGATGGAGAGCGCGTTGATCGTGCCGTAGGCGTTGGCGATGGCGCGCTCCGGCGCGGCCTCGGCCGCGGCCGAGAAGATCACGTCGATCATGCGCAGGATCGTCTCCGTGTAGCCGCCCGTGGGCGTCGGGAATTCCGCCGAGAGGAGGCAGTCCCCGGGGATCGCGATGTCGATGGGCCGCAGCACACCCGCGTTGGCAGGCAGGCTCGGGAAGAGGTGCTTGATCGCCACGTAGACGCAGGCGATCGCCGTGGGTCGGGCGATGTTGATCGGCCCCGCCACGCCGCCCGCCGTCCCCGCGAAGTCGAGGCGCAGGCGCTCGCCCTCGATTTCCAGCGCCACGCGGATCGGCAGCGCCTCCGGCGCGATGCCGTCGTTGTCGAGGAAATCCTCCGCCTCCCAGCGCCCATCGGGCAGGGCGGCGACCTCTTGGCGCAGCAGCGTCTCGGCCCGGTCGCCGAGCGCGGCGAGCGCCTCCTGCACGGTCGGCGCGCCGTATTCGTCGAGCAGCGCGTCGAGCCGCTTCACCCCGAGGTCGAGCGCGCCCAACTGCCCGTTCAGGTCGCCCTCGGCCGACATCGGCAGGCGCGTGTTGCGCATCAGGATGTCGAACACGTCCGATTGCCATTCGCCCCCGCGCACGAGGCGCACGGGCGGGATGACGACCGCTTCCTGGAAGGCCTCCGTCGCGGCGGGGTTGTAGTTGCCCGGGACCGCGCCGCCCACGTCGTGCCAGTGCCCGACCGAGGCGAGCCAGCAGAAGAGCTTGCCGTCGCGGTAGTAGGGGCGCACGAGCCGCATGTCGCTGAGGTGCGTGCCGCCCATGTGCGCGTCGTTGAAGATCCAGACGTCGCCGTCGTTGGGGCCGCCCTGTTCGGCCGCCTTGTCGATTACAGCCTTCACGGCGAAGGCCATGACGCCCACGAAGATCGGCAGGCCGGTCTTGCCCTGCACCAGCGTCTCGCCCGTCTCGGCGTGGTAGAGCCCGTGCGAGGCGTCGTGCGCCTCGGCGATGATCGGGTTGAAGGCCGCGCGGAAGAGCGTCGCGTCCATCTCGTCGGCGATCTGCTCCATGCGGCCGGCGAGCACGGCGAGGGTGATGGGATCGAGGCTCATGCGCCGCGCGCCTTCGCCTCGGCCATGTCGTTCCAGACGTCCTGCCGGGTGAAGCGGCCGCCCTCGATCTCGAAGCGGTCGATGAAGCGGATACCCGCGAAGGGCGTGCCGTCGAGCCATTCGCCCGACAGCGTGCCGAAGCAGTAGCAGATGGAGGTCTGCCCGTCCTGGAGCGAATCGAACCGCTCGTAGGTCTTGGTCACGAAGCGGTAGCGCGGTTGCGACCATGCGACGAGCTCTTCCAGCGTCGTCATCCGCTGCGCGCCCGGAAAGGTCATCGTGAAACCGGGCGCGAGCATGGCGCGCGCGGTGTCGAGGTCGCGCGCCTCCATCGTGGTCAGAAAGCTCTGCACCATCTCCGCCGGGTCGGGCCGCGGCGGGCCGGGGCGCCGCGTCGCGCCGCCGCGCATGTAGCTCGCCGGGTCGAGCTCGGGCATCAGCACGGTGACCGCCTCCGGCGCGGCGTCGAGTACGCCGGCGACCGCGTTGGTCAGCGCCGTGCCGAGACGGGCGCGCGTCGCGGCATCGTAGCCTTCCAGAAGAGTGATGGTGACGACTGGCATCGCAGGATCCTGTCCGTAAACCTGTATTATGAATAGGACAGCTTGTCGCGCAAGGAAAGAACAAAAAACTCGACCCGGAAGAGACAAAATTCTTGCATCCTCATGATTCACGGCTAACCATCGCGGCCAAAGGAGGGCCGAGCGTGCCGGACGACCGTCATCGCAGCACTCTGCCGGAAGGCAGCAAGGCGCACCGCATCTTCCTGCTCCTGCAGGAGGATATCGCACGCGGCGCGCTTGCGCCCGGCGCCGCGCTGCCGGGGGAGCTGCGGCTGGCCGAGGACTACGGCGTGAGCCGGGTCACGATTCGCCGCGCGCTGGAGGCGCTCGAGGCGCAGGGCGTGGTCGAGCGCCGCGCCGGGAGCGGCACGGTGGTGCGCGCGCGGCCCGGCGACGGCGTGCGCCTCGCCGGCGATCTGGCCACGCTGATGCCGCAGCTCGTCGAGATGGGGCAGACGACCGAGGCGCGGCTGATCGATTTCTCCTACACCCGCGCCGCCGCGCCGGTGGCGCGCGCGCTCGGCCTCGACGCGGAGGGACGGGTGCAGCGCGCGGTGCGCGTCCGCCTGATCGAGGGGATGCCCTTCTCGCATCTCACGACGCATGTCCCCGCCGACATCGCGGCGAATTATTCCGAGGCCGACCTCGCCACGACGCCGCTCCTGCGGCTGATGGAGCGGGGCGGCGTGCGGATCGGCCATGCAGAGCAGGAGGTGAGCGCCACGCTCGCCGCGCCGCAGGTCGCCGAGGCGCTCGAGGTCGAGGTGGGCGCGCCGCTCATCTCGCTCACCCGCCTCGTGCGCGACGAGGACGGGCGCGGGGTCGAGCACCTTTCGGCGCTTTACCGCCCCGACCGCTTCCGCCTGCGCATGGAGCTCGACCGCGTCGGCGCGGGCGAGGCGCGGCACTGGGCGCCGGCGGCAATGACGCAGGGGGCCGCGGAATGATCGCGCCGCGGACCCTCTTCGCCAAGCTCTGGGAGGCGCATGTCGTCACCTCCGCGGGCGACAAGGATCTGCTCTGGGTGGATCGGCATTTCGTGCACGAGGGCTCGCACCACGCCTTCGCCAGGCTCGCGGATCGCGGGCTGCCGGTCGCCGAGCCCGGCCTCACCTTCGGGGTGGCCGATCACTACGTGCCCACGCGCCACCGGGAGCGGCCGATCGCCGACCCGGACATCGCGCGCATGGTCCGGACGCTGGAAGAGAACGCCGCCACTCACGGATTCTCTCTCTTCGGCCTGCACGATCCGCGTCAGGGGATCGTGCACGTCGCAGGCCCCGAGGCCGGGCTGACCCTGCCGGGATGCCTCGTGGTCTGCGGCGACAGTCACACCTCGACGCACGGCGCCTTCGGCGCGCTCGGCTTCGGCATCGGCGCGACCGAGGTGGCGCATGTGCTGGCGACGCAGACGGTCTGGCAGAAGCGGCCGAAGGCGATGCGCCTGACGATCGACGGCGCGCTGGCGCCGGGGGTGGGCGCCAAGGACATGGCGCTCGCCTGGATCGCGAAGCTCGGCGCCGACGGCGCGCGGGGGCACGCGGTGGAATATGCGGGCAGCGCGGTGCGCGGGCTGTCGATGGCCGGGCGCATGACACTCTGCAACCTGTCGATCGAGGGCGGCGCGCGCATGGGGCTCGTCGCGCCGGACGCGACCACCTTCGACTGGCTCGCGGGGCGCGCCTCTGCGCCGCAGGGCGCGGACTGGGACGCGGCCATGGAATCGTGGGCGGGGCTCGCCTCGGACGAGGGTGCAGCGTTCGACCGCGAGGTGACGCTCGACGCCGCCGAGATCGCGCCGGTGGTGACCTGGGGCACGAGCCCGGAGGACGCGGCGCCGATCACCGCCACGGTCCCCGACCCGGCGAAGGAGGCCGACCCCGCGCGCGCCGAGAAGATCCGCGCCGCGCTCGATTACATGGGGCTCGTCCCCGGCCGGCCGCTCGAGGGGACGCCGGTGGACCGCATCTTCATCGGCTCCTGCACCAACGCGCGTCTGGAAGACCTGCGTGCCGCCGCGGCCGTGCTCGAGGGGCACCGCGCGCGCGTCCCCGGCACGGTCTCCCCCGGCTCGAGCGCCGTGAAGCGGCAGGCCGAGGAGGAGGGGCTCGACGCGATCTTCCGCGCGGCGGGGCTCGACTGGGTGGAGTCGGGCTGCTCGATGTGCGTGGGCATGAACGGCGACCATGTGGCCCCGGGCGAGCGCTGTGCTTCCACCACCAACCGCAACTTCCGGGGCCGGCAGGGGCCGGGCGCGCGCACGCATCTGATGTCGCCCGTCATGGCCGCCGCGGCCGCCGTCACCGGCACGCTGACCGATGCGCGCCCCTTCCTGAAGGCGCGCGCGGCATGAGGGGCTGGACCCGGCATGACGGGCTCGCCGTGGCGCTGCCGGTGGAGGGGATCGACACCGATCAGCTCATCCCGGCGCGCTTCATGTCGCGCCCGCGCGCGGCGGGCTACGGCGCGTATCTCCTGCACGACATGCGCCGCGACGGCGAGGGCCGGCCCGACCCGGAGTTTCCGCTGGAGCGCCCCGAGGCCGCCGGCGCCTCGATCCTGGTGGCGCGGCGCAACTTCGGCGGCGGCTCCTCGCGCGAGGCGGCGGTCTACGCGCTGATCGACGCGGGCTTCCGCGCCGTGGTGGCGCCGAGCTTCGGCGACATCTTCGCCGGCAACGCGGTCAACAACGGCCTCCTGCCCGCGCAGGTCTCGGCCGAGGACGCCGAGCGACTGCTCGCCGCGCTCGCCGCCGGCCCGCTCGAGGCGGAGGTCGACATCGACGCCGGCGCCGTGACGCTCGGCGGGCTTTCCTGCGCCTTCGCGCTGTCGGAGGCGCAGCGCGAGAAACTGGCGAACGGCTGGGACGACATCGACGTCACCCGCCGCCACGAAGAGGCGATCGCCGCGCACCGCGCGACGCTCGCCGCCGCCCGCCCCTGGCTCTGGCCGAGGGCGGCGCGGGATCAGGGGGCGCGCTGAGACGGCGCGCCCGCCACAGGGAGGGGCCGCGAGGCCCGGGAAAAACAGAAGGAGACGACGCCATGACGCTCACCATCAGGGCCGGCCTCATCGCCGGAAGCGCGCTCGCTGCCGCGCCCGCCGCGGCGGAAGACGTGCTCTCGGCCGTGCACGCCTTTCCGGAAACGCTGGTCTACACGCAGTCCTTCCTCGAGTTCGTCGACAAGGTGAACGAGGCGGGCGAGGGCGTGGTGCGCATCGAGGTGCGCGGCGGGCCGGAAGCCATCGGCATGTTCCAGCAGCCCGAAGCCGTCCGCAACGGCGTGGTGGACATGGTCTACAGCCCCGGCAGCTTCTATGCCGGCGCGCTGCCCGAGAAGGACGCGCTCGTGGCGTCTAACGTCACCGCAGCGGAAGCGCGCGAGACCGGCGGCCTCGACCTGATCGACGAGATCCACCAGGAGAAGATGGGGGTCAAATACCTCGGCTGGTTCGACTCGGGCGTGAGCTACAACCTCTGGACCGTCGACGAGCCCATGCTCGACGCCGAGGGAAACCTCGACGTCTCGGACTGGAAGCTGCGCGGTAACCCGGTCTACAACGCCTTCTTCACCGAGTATCTCGGCGCGAGCGTCATCGACATCCCCACGACCGACGTCTACTCGGCGCTCGAGCGGGGCATCGTGGACGCCACCGGCTGGACGCAGATCGGCCTCCTCGATCTCAAGTGGGACGATTTCGTCAACTACCGGATCGAGCCCGACTTCTTCTCGACCGACCTCGGCGTGATCGTGAACCTCGACAGCTGGGAGGGGCTCTCCGAAGAGGCGCGCACCATCCTCACCGAGACCGCGCTGGAGCACGAGCGCACGAGCGCCGAGGCGCTGGCCGAGCTGCGGGACGAGGAGTTCGCCGAACTGGAAGAGGGCGGCATGCAGGTCGTCACGCTCGAGGGCGAGGCGGCGCAGAGCTATCTGGACTCCGCCCGGCAGAAGACCTGGGACCGGATGAGCGAGCAGATGGACAAGCACCCCATGGGGCTCGAGCACTACGACGCGCTGATCGAGGCCTTCTACGATCCCTCCAAGGACCCGGGCAGCTGAACGCAGCCCATGTTCCGCGGCGCCGGCCGGTCCGGCGCCGCGCCCACCCCGAGCGGAAAGGCGCGCGATGAAGCTCGTGCTGCGGCTTTACGACGGCCTGCTGAACGCCTTCGCGCTGATCGCGGGGATGCTCCTGGTATGGCTCATGGTCTCGATCCTGATCTCGGTGACCATGCGCAATCTCGGGCTTCAGCCCTTCCCGTGGCTCTTCCTTTCCGGGGAGTACGGGCTTTTCTACCTGACGATGCTCGGCGCGCCCTGGCTCGTGCGCAGGCGCGGGCACGTCCACGTCGAGCTTGTCACCGCGATGCTGCCGACCCGCGCGCAGGCGTGGCTCTCGCGTGTCGTGGCAGGGGGCTGTGTCGCCGTCTGCCTGCTCCTCGCCTACGCCGGGTACGAGCTGGTGAGTCGGGACATCGCGCGCGGCAACTTCGATGTGCGCGCCTATTTCACGCCGAAATGGTGGCTCACCATCGCCTTCCCGGTCTCCTTCGGGCTCATGGCGATTGAATTCGCGCGTTTCGCGCTCGGTCGCGAGCTGATGCACAGCGGCGAGGCGGGGATCCACGAATGATGGAATGGTACTGGGCGCTCGCGCTCCTCATCGGGACCATCGTGGTCCTGATGGCGCTGGGGATGCCGGTCGCGATCGCCTTCCTCGCCGCCAACATCGCCGGCGCCTGGGTCTTCATGGGCGGCTTCGGCGCGGTGGTGCTGATGCTCGACAACGGCTTCGGCGCGCTCTCGCGCTTCGCGCTGATCCCGATCCCGCTTTTCCTGCTGATGGGCGAGCTCTTCTTTCACACCGGGCTCGGCGCGCGGATGTTCAACGCGATCGACCGGCTTCTGGGCCGGGTGCCGGGGCGGCTGTCCTACGTCACCGTGCTCGGCGGCACCGGCTTCGCCACGCTCTCGGGCTCGTCCATGGGCTCCACCGCGCTCCTCGGCTCGCTCATGGTCCCCGAGATGCAGCGCCGCGGCTACCGCGCGAAGTTCTCGATCGGCCCGATCCTCGGCACCGGCGGGCTTGCCATCATCATCCCGCCTTCGGCGCTCGCGGTGCTGCTGGCGACGCTCGCGCAGATCGACGTGGGCGCGCTCCTGATCGCGGGGGTGGTGCCGGGGCTGGTGCTCGCGGCGCTCTACGTCGGGTTGATCTGGGTCCAGACGCGCCTCGACCCCGAGGGCGCGCCGGTCTACGACCTGCCGCCCGTGCCGCTCGCCGAGAAGCTTGGCCTCGTGCTGCGCGACGTGGTGCCCATGGCCGGCGTCATGGTCGTGGTCGTCCTGATGATGCTCTTCGGGCTCGCCACGCCGTCCGAGGCCGCGGCCTTCGGCGCGCTCGGGGTGGTCCTCCTCGGCCTCGCCTTTCGCTGTCTCACGTGGGAGGCGCTGACGAAATCGGTGACCGGCGCGCTGCGCGTGACGCTCATGGCCTACCTGATCGTCTTCGGCTCGGCGACCTTCAGCCAGCTTCTGGCCTTCTCCGGCGCCTCCTCCGGGCTCATCGACTGGGCGACGGGCTTCGATCTCGCGCCGCTCTGGATGCTGGCGGCGATGTTCCTGGTGCTGCTGCTGCTCGGCATGTTCATGGAGCAGATCTCGATCATGCTGCTGACGGTGCCGATCTTCTTCCCGCTGGCCGAAAGCCTCGGCTTCGACCTCGTCTGGTTCGCGCTGATCATGCTGCTGGCATTGGAGATCAGCTTCACGACACCGCCCTTCGGGCTTCTGCTCTTC
>NZ_JAWLFS010000151.1:0-7489 GCF_041685465.1 Rhodosalinus sp.
GTGAGCCCCTGCCCGATGCTGCAGCCCATGGCGACCACGGCGCCGCCGCCCATCAGGATCGCACCGAAGATCTGGCGGCGCAGCTCCCGCGGGTCCTCGCAGGCTTCCCAGCGGAAGTGCCCCTTCAGGAGCGAGCCGATGAAGGCGCCCAGCCAGACGCCCGCCACCGAGCCGACGGCGAAGCTGACGGGCCGCGCGCTGCCGGTCATGGCGAAGAGGATCGATTCGCCCACCGGCGCCGAGAAGGAGTGCGAGACCACCGGCAGCGCCTCGAACCCGGTGGTGGCGACCCACCAGGTGCCGGCCCAGCCCAGCACCACGGCCACGCCCACCATCGCGCCCCAGAACATCGACTTCGGGCTGGCGCGCAGATCTGCCGAGGCAAGCGCCAGCGCGATGAGGCCCGCGCCCGCCGCGAGCCCGAAGAGCGCCGGCGGCAGCCCGGTCCAGGCGGCAGCGTAGTCCGCCAGCGCCGGCGGCGTGCCGGTCACCGCCTCCTGCGGGAAAAGCCAGTTGCGGACGGGCGCAAGCGGGCCGGCGAGCACCGCATAGGCCGAGACGCCCATCACCAGCACGATCACGAAGCTCCTGAGATCGCCGCCGCCGAGCCGCGCGATCGCGCCGTAGCCGCAGTTCCCGGCGAGCGCCATGCCGTAGCCGAAGGCGAGCCCGCCGAGGATCGAGGCGAGCGGCATCCACCGGATCGAGTGGTAGAAGCTGAGGCCCGGGTCGAAGAGCCCGAGCGCCGCGAGCGCGAAACTCCCTGTCACCGCGACGCCGATGGCGAGACACCACATCCGCAGCCGCGTGTCGCTGCCGCCGTAGAGCACGTCCTCGATCGCGCCGAGCGTGCAGAACCGCCCGAGCCGCGCCGCGAGGCCCAGAAGCACGCCTCCCGCGACACCGACCGCCGCGACGATCCATGTTTCCGGAAACAGTTCCAGCATGTCAGCCCTCCCCGGGCCCCGCTCCCCTGTCGGGCACTATGTCGCAGCGCTGGACGGAATACAACGGCATGCCCGGACGGCGGGCGCTCGCCGAGGGGGCTGTCTGCCCCCTCTTGGCCTTCGGCCAATTCACCCCCCGAGGATATTTGACCCAAGAAGAAGACGCGGGCGTGCCCATCATCTTGGCGGAAATACTCCGGGGAGCGCGAGGGGCAGCGCCCCTCGCCCCCGAGCCGGCCGCAGCGGGCGCGGCGCCGGGGCGGAGGCACGCCCGTCGCCGCCTCAGTCCGCGTCGTCGCGGCAGAAGAGGTCGTAGACCGTCTCGAGCATCTTTTTCGGGCGGTCGTCGGCGAGGCGGTAGTAGATCGCCTTGCCGTCCCGGCGCGGCACGACGAGGCCCTCGAGGCGCAGGCGCGAAAGCTGCTGCGAGACCGCGGCCTGACGCGCCGAGAGCAGCTCCTCGAGCTCGGTCACCGACTTTTCGCCGGTGACCAGGTGGCACAGGATCATCAGCCGGCCCTCGTGGCTGATCGCCTTGAGAAAGGCCGAGGCGGTCTCGGCCTTGTCGACGATCCGGTCGAGCTCGGCCTCGGACATGTCTGGATCGATGACGGGCAACGCCATTTCAGCAGCCTTTTCCTCGCGTCCCGGCGCATGGGGGGCAGTGATCAGAATGCGATGTCCATCTCGATCGCGGCGATCCCCGCCTCGGCGCAGACGTCGTCGAGCGACGGGCTCGGCGCGCCGGAGACGCCGATGCCGGCGACCACGTCGCCGTCGCCCGCGCGGATCATCAGCCCGCCGCCGAGCGGCAGCGCCTGCGACAGGTGGCGGATGCCGGAGGCCTCGGTGCCGGCCTCGGTCGACTCGGCGAGTTCCGAGGTGGGCGTGCGGAAACTCACCGTCGTCCAGGCCTTGCGCAGCGAGGTCTCGTGGACATGGGCGCCGGCGAAGCGGTCGCGCACGAAGGCCTGCGGCACGCCGAAGCGGTCGGTGACGGTGACGCCGACCTGATACCCCTCGTCGCGGCAGTGCTCCATCGCGGCGGTGGCGGCGCGTTGCGCCAGTTCCGGTGTGAGCGCCCGGAACTCCACGAAGGCGTCCTGCGCGAGCGCGGGCGCGGCGACGGCCGCGCTCAGCGCGGCGGCGGCGGCGAAAAGTCCTTTCATGTCCCTCCTCCCTCTGTGCTTTCGGGATCGTAGTCGGTGTGCTCCGCGAGCATCTGCCCGAGCAGGCCCCAGAAGAAATCCTCGCCCGGATACCCCTCGAGGCGGGCGAGTTCCTCGCCGTCCTCGACGAGGACGAAGGTCGGCGTGAAGACCACGGGGCGGTCGAAGGTCATGCCCTCGGGCGGCGCGTCGCGAAGCCGGACGGTCGTCAGGGGGGCAGCGCGCCCCTCGTCGGTCTTCGGATATTCCGGCGCGACCTCGCGCATCCAGGCCTCGCAGTAGGTGCAGCCGGGCTGTTCCACCATGACGAGGTCCGCCGCCTGGGCGGGCAGCGGCGCGAGCAGGGCGGCGGCGAGAAGCGCGCGGCGCATGGGCATCTGCCTCTTGATCGGGCGATCGGTTTCACTCAACGTAATATGAATACGTGAATGGCACAAGGAGCGGCCATGCTGGAGATTTCCTTCGCGGGCGCGGCGCTGGCAGGGCTCCTGTCGTTCTTCACGCCCTGCATCCTGCCGATGGTGCCCTTCTACCTGAGTTACATGGCCGGCATCTCGATGCAGGAGCTGCGCGGCGACGGGGCGATCGCGCCGGGCGCCCAGCGCCGGCTCGTGATCTCGGCGGTCGCCTTCGCGCTCGGCGTGACGACGATCTTCGTTCTCCTCGGGATGGGCGCGACGGCGCTGGGGGAGGCTTTCGCGCAGTGGCGCGGGCCGCTCAGATACGTCGCCGCGGCAGTGCTGGCGGTCTTCGGGCTGCATTTCCTCGGGGTGCTGCGGATCGGCTTTCTCTACCGCGAGGCGAAGATCGAGAGCACGGCGGAACCCTCGACGCTCTTCGGCGCCTATCTGATGGGGCTCGCCTTCGGCTTCGGCTGGACACCCTGCGTGGGTCCCGCGCTGGCCTCGATCCTGATGATCGCGAGCGGAATGGGCGACGTCGCGCGCGGCGGGCTGCTGCTGATGGTCTACGGGCTGGCGATGACGGCGCCCTTCGTCGTGGCGGCCTTCTTCGCGCGGCCCTTCCTCGGCTGGGTGCAGCGCCACCGCGGGCTCATGCAGCACGTCGAAAAGGCGCTCGGCGGGATGCTGATCCTGTTCGCGATCCTCATCGCGACGGACATGGTCAGCCTGATCGCCAACTGGATGATCGACGTGGCGCCGGGCTTCACCACGATCGGCTGAGACCGTCACAGGGAGGAGAGAAACATGACCGAATGGACGAGACGCGCGATCCTCGGGCTCGCCGCGGCGGCGGCGCTGGCCCTGCCCGCGGGCGCGGAGCCCCGGATCGGGGACGACGGGCTGCACAAGGCGCCTTGGATGGCGCAGACCTTCATGGACCTGCGCGGCGATCTGGAGGAGGCGCGCGCACAGGGCAAGCGCTTCGCCATCATCTTCGAGCAGCGCGGCTGCATCTACTGCAAGAAGATGCACGAGGAGGTCTTTCCGCGACCGGAGATCGCCGGCTACCTCGAGGAGAATTTCTTCGTCGTGCAGCTCAACCTTCACGGCGACCTGGAGGTCACCGACTTCGACGGCGACGTTCGGCCCGAGAAGGCGATGGCGCGGAAGTGGGGCGTGATGTTCACGCCGACCCTCATGTTCTTCCCCGAAGAGGTGCCCGGGGACACCAGCGCGCCGGAGGCAGCGGTCGCCACGATGCCGGGCGCCTTCGGCTGGCAGACGACGCTCGACCTGCTGACCTGGGTCAGGGAAGAGCGCTACGCGCTGGACACCGACGAGGATTTCCAGCGCTATCACGCCCGCCGCATCCGCGAGCGCGCGGAGGGCGCCGACTGATCCCATGCCGCAACGCAGCATGTTATTCATATCCGTGAATTCGTTGTTGCGTTGCGACACTTCGTCGCCTACGGTATACCAAGCGAGCGGTCGGCGACGGACCGGCAAGCCAAGGGAGGATTCATGAAAAACACAGCGACCGTCCTCGCGAGCTGCGTCATCGCGCTGACCGGCGCGGCGCAGGCCGACGAGGCAGCTTACGCACAGGAGATCAGTTTCGGCGAATACGGCGGCGTCGCCGAGCCCCTGACCTCGACCCCCGGCGACCCCGAGCGCGGCGCCGAGATCATGGTGACCCGCGCGGAGGGCAACTGCATCTCCTGCCACGTGGTCAGCGCGCTCGACTACGCGCCCTTCCACGGCGAGGTCGGTCCGCCGCTCGACGGCGTCGCCGACCGCTGGGACGAGGCGCAGCTTCGTGGCCTGCTGGTCGACTCCAAGCAGACCTTCCCGGGCACCATCATGCCGGCCTACTTCAAGACCGCCGGCTACGAGCGCCCCGGCGAGGCCTTCACCAAGAAGCCCGCCCAGGAGCCGCTGCCGCCCCTGCTTTCGGCGCAGGACGTTGAGGACGTGGTCGCGTTCCTGTCCACCCTGCACTGGGAAGACTGATACCGCGCGGCCCGGAAACGCATGAAGGAGAGGATCGAGATGGATTTCACCAGACGTGAGACACTGGCGCTCGGCGCCGGCGCGGCGGCGCTGACGCTGCTGCCGGTCGGCGCCTCGGCGGCGAGCGTCGACGAGCTCGTCAACGAGTTCACCGGCGGCGCGGATGTGGCCGACGGCGGCGTGACGCTCGACGCGCCGGAGATCGCGGAGAACGGCAACACCGTGCCGATCAGCGTTTCGGCCGAAGGGGCCGCGTCGATCATGGTGCTCGCGGCCGGCAACCCGACGCCGCCCGTGGCCACCTTCAACTTCGGCCCGCTGGCCGGCTCGTCGAGCGCGAGCACCCGCATCCGCCTTGCCGGGACGCAGGATGTCATCGCCGTGGCGAAGATGGCCGACGGCAGCTTCGCGCGCACCTCCAAGGAAGTGAAAGTCACCATCGGCGGCTGCGGCGGCTGAGAAAACAGGAGGACACGACCATGGCAAACGTCAGACCCCGCGTCCGCACGCCCCGCTCCGCTTCGGCCGGCGAGGTGGTGTCGATCAAGACGCTCATCAGTCACCCGATGGAGTCGGGCCAGCGCAAGGACAGCCAGGGCAACACCATCCCGCGCCAGATCATCAATCGCTTCACCTGCGACTTCAACGGCGAGAGCGTGCTCGACGTGACGATGGAACCGGCGATCTCCACCAACCCCTACTTCGAGTTCGAGGTGAAGATCCCGGAGTCGGGCGACTTCCAGTTCACCTGGTACGACGACGACGGCTCCGTCTACGAGGACACCAAGACCGTCGAGGTGAGCTGAGCGCCGGGCCGCGCCCGCGCCCCAAGGCAGATCCGCCTCGCGCGCGCGCCGCGCGGGGCGGCCCCAAGGGAGGAACGAATGAAATTCAAGACAATGACGGCCGCCGCGACGCTCGCGTTGATGACGCCGGCCGCCGTGGCCGCGGACCCGGACGCAAAGCTCGTGATCAACGGCCAGATCGAGTTGACGACCGAAACCGAGGCGCCCGAGCATCTCGATCGGATGCGCACCATCCGCTCCGGCTGGACCTTCCGCACGGAAGACACGCAGGTGCTTCAGATGGACGACTTCGACAACCCGGCGATGATCTACGTCGACGAGGCGCGCGACGCCTGGTACGCGACGGAAGGCGCCGCCGATCAGTCCTGCGCAAGCTGCCACGAGGATCCGGAATCGCTCGAGGGGCTGCGCGCTCAGCTTCCCAAGTGGAACGAGGAGGCGGGCAAGGTCTACACCGCCGAGATGTACGTCAACGAGTGCCGCACCGAGCGCATGGAGGCCGAACCCTGGGGCTGGGACAGCCAGGAGATGAAGAACATGACGGCGCTCATCTCCTCCGTCTCCCGCGGTGAAACGGTCGACGTGCAGATCGACGGCCCTGTCCGCGAGACCTGGGAGCGGGGCAAGGAGATCTACTACAGCCGCTACGGTCAGCTCGAGCTTTCCTGCGCGACCTGCCACGAGGACAACTACGACAACTACATCCGCGCCGACCACCTGAGCCAGGGCCAGATCAACGGCTTCCCGACCTACCGGCTCAAGCAGGCGAACCTCGTGTCGATGCACAACCGCTTCAACGGCTGCATCCGGGACACGCGCGGCGTGCCCTACGAGGTCGGCAGCGACGATTTCGTGGCGCTCGAACTCTACGTCGCCTCGCGCGGCAACGGCCTCTCGGTCGAAGGGCCGGCCGTCCGCAACTGAGACCCGTGACAGCCTGATCCGGCATATCCCTCCCGCCCACGCGGGAGGGGCATGCCCCCCTCATCCTGATGCACGACAAAGAACGGAGCCCCGCACCGATGATCTCCCGCCGCGATTTCCTGCAAGCGAGCATGGCCGCCTCCGCGCTGGTCGGGGCCTCGGGCTTCGGTAACTGGTCACGGCTCGCGGCGCAGCAGGCGCTGACGCAGGACCAGCTTCTGGAATTCGACAGCTTCGGCAACGTGTCGCTGATCCACATCACCGACATTCACGCACAGCTCAAGCCGATCTATTTCCGCGAGCCCTCGGTCAACCTCGGCGTCGGCTCCAACAAGGGCGAGGTGCCGCACATCACCGGCGCGGACTTCCGCCGACTCTACGGCATCGAGGATGGCAGCCCCTCGCATTACGCGCTGACCTACAACGATTTCTCCGCGCTCGCGCAGACCTACGGCAGGATGGGCGGCATGGACCGCGTGGCCACCGTGGTGAACGCCATCCGCGCCGAGCGGCCCGACGCGCTGCTGCTCGACGGCGGCGACACCTGGCACGGCAGCTACACCTGCTACCAGACCGAGGGCCAGGACGTCGTCAACGTGATGAACAAGCTGCGCCCCGACGCGATGACCTTCCACTGGGAGTTCACGCTGGGCCAGGACCGCATCCGCGAGATCATCGACGGGCTGCCCTTCGCCGCACTGGGCCAGAACGTCTTCGACGCGATGTGGGACGAGCCCGCCGAGCGCTTCAAGCCCTACGAGTTCTTCGAGCGCGGCGGCGTCAAGATCGCGGTGATCGGGCAGGCCTTCCCCTACATGCCGATCGCCAACCCGGGCTGGATGTTCCCCGACTACACCTTCGGCATCCGCGACGGGAACATGCAGGCCATGGTGGACGAGGTGCGCGCGCAGGGCGCCGAGCTCGTCGTCTGCCTCAGCCACAACGGTTTCGACGTGGACAAGAAGATGGCGGGCGAGGTCTCGGGCATCGACGTCATCCTGACCGGCCACACCCACGACGCCCTGCCCGAGCCGGTGCTGGTGGGCGACACGATCCTGATCGCCAGCGGGTCGAACGGCAAGTTCGTCAGCCGCGTGGATCTCGACGTGCGCGACGGGCAGATGATGGGTTTCCGCCACAAGCTGATCCCGATCTTCTCGGACGTGATCGACCCCGACCCGGAGGTCGCCGAGGCCATCGACGCCGAGCGCGCGCCCTTCGAGGCGGAG
>NZ_JAWLFS010000003.1:0-29460 GCF_041685465.1 Rhodosalinus sp.
CTCACCTCGCTCGCGCAGGGCGTGCCCATCGGCGGCGAGCTGGACTTTCTCGACGACGGCACGATCACCGCGGCGCTCACCGCGCGCAAGCCGCTCTGACGGCGCGCTCATCACCCCTTTCGGGGCTCTTCGCGTGCCGCGCGTCCCACCGCGGCAAGACACGGGCCCGCGCGGTGCGCTGCGCGTCGATCGTGGCGCCCGGGCGACACGGCAGGGCCGATCACCAGCGCCCCCCCGCGGCGGGCCACCCCGAGGAGCCCAGACAGCAAACGCGGCGCGCTCTCAGTTCAGACGGCACCGTCCTTGCGATCGGAGGCGGGCAAGCACCGGGCTTGCTGAAATGTCAGGACCGGCTTCCGACGCGCCTCGCGCTCAGCCACCGTCCGGCGCCCTCACGCGATCTGCGCCTCAGCCGCGCCCCTTGTCGTCCTCCTCGTCGTCGTCCCCTTCGTCGCCCGGCAGGTTGAAGAAGCTCTCGGCGTCCCGGTAGCTCTCCTCCGAGGGCGCGGCCGCTTCGCCCTCCTCGCTCTCCTCCTTGCTCGAGAGCGTGAAGGACTCGAGCCCCTCGATCGCCGAGGGGATCCGCGGCTCCGCCTCCATGCCGAGGCTCTGCTCGGTGGTCACGAGGCGCCGGCGCTCGTCGTCGGACATGACCTCGCCGGCGCGGGCCTTGCGCTCGGCCGCCGTCTGCACCGCGTCGTCGAGTTCGCTCTGCCGGCAAAGGCCCAGCGCCACCGGATCGATCGGCTGGATGTTGGAGATGTTCCAGTGCGTGCGCTCCCGGATCGACTGGATCGTGGGCTTCGTCGTGCCCACGAGCCGCGCGATCTGGCTGTCGGCGAGTTCGGGATGAAACTTCACCAGCCAGAGGATCGCCGCCGGCCGGTCCTGCCGCTTGCTGAGCGGCGTGTAGCGCGGGCCGCGTCGCTTGTCCTCGTCGCGCGCCGCCGGGTTCGGCTTGAGCTTGAGCCTGTAGAGCTTGTTTTCCTCGCCCCTGCGGATCTCCTCCGCCTCCAGCTGGTTGTTGGCCACCGGGTCGAACCCCTTCACGCCCGCGGCCACGTCGCCGTCGGCGATGCCCTGGATCTCCAGCTCGTGCATGTCGGTGAAATCGGCGATCTGCTTGAAGGTGAGCGTCGTGTTGTCCACCAGCCAGACGGCGGTCGCCTTCGGGTGCAAGAGTTTCGCCATGCCAGATATCTCCTCGAATACGGCTTCCCCGCCGCCCGGGGTCGGGCTGCCCCGGGCCGGGGCGGTTCGAGTTGTCGGGGAACTCGAAAGCGATATAATGAACACGCCGCGCGAAGGAAAGGGGCGATCGAAGCGCCGCAAGGGCGCCGCGCCCGGCCATCGCCGCACGACCCCGCCCCATCATCTTGGCCCAAATACTCTCGGGGGGTGAATTGGCCGTCAGGCCAAGAGGGGGGCAGACAGCCCCCCTCGCCCGCCGCCGTCAGCGCGCCGCCGCGATCTCCAGCGCCACGGCCTGCTCCGAGAACGCGATGAAACCGTAGCCCGCCCCGCCCAGCGCCTCGGTCAGCGCACGGTACTCATGCGCGCGCCAGCCCGGGTAGCCGTAAAGCTCGTCGAAGACGAGCACGCTGCCTGGCACCAGCCTCGGGCGCAGCGCGTCGAGCACGAAGCGCGTCGGCGTGTAGGTGTCGAGGTCGAGATGGGCGAAGGCGACCGGACCTTCATGCTCGGCCAGCCACCCCGGCACGGTGTCCTGCACCATGCCCTTGACGAGGCGCACGTTGGGGCGGACCTCGGGCGCCGCGCCGCCGGTCGAGAAGCGGCCCCTGCGCCCGCCGCGCGGGTGACCGGTCCAGTCCTCCTCCAGCCCCTCGAAGCTGTCGAAGCCCCAGACGGGCACCCCCGCCTCCGTCAGAACGCGCGCGAAGAGGTTGACGCCGTGCCCGCGCCAGACCCCGAACTCGGCGTAGAGCCCGCCGGCGCCGAAGCGGTCGCGCGCCCGCGCGCAGGCCCAGCGGCGCAGGTCGGCCTTCTCCGGAAAGAGCATGGCGCGCGCCATGTGATCGCGGAAGGTCTCGAAGCTGTCGCGCACGGCCCAGTCGTGCAGCAGGTCGAGCGGCGTCGCCCGCGCCGGCGCCTCTTCCCCGGCCATCAGCCGCCCGCGGCGCGCAGGACGATCTTGCCGATATGCGCCGAGCTCTCCATGCGCGCATGCGCCTCCGCGGCGTCCTCCAGCGCGAACTCGGAGTCCATGACCGGCGCGATGCGGCCCGCGTCGAGAAGCGGCCAGACATGGGCGCGCAGGCCCTCGGCGATGCGCGCCTTGGCGAGGTCGGACTGCGGGCGCAGCGTCGAGCCGGTGATCGTCTGGCGCTTCATCATCAGCGGCGCGAAGTTGATCTCGGCCTTCGGCCCCTGCAGGAAGGCGATCTGCACGAGCCGCCCCTCCTCGGCGAGCGCCTTGAGGTTGCGCGCGATGTAGTCGCCGCCCACCATGTCGAGGATCAGGTTCGCGCCGCCCTCCGCCTTCAGCACCTCGACGAAATCCTCCGAGCGGTAGTTGATCGCCCGCTCGGCGCCGAGGTCCAGGCAGGCCGCGCATTTCTCCTCCGACCCGGCGGTGGCGAAGACGCGCGCGCCGAAGGCCCGCGCGAGCTGGATCGCCGTCGTCCCGATGCCGGAACTGCCGCCGTGGACGAGAAACCGCTCGCCCGCCTCGAGCCCGCCGCGCATGAAGACGTTCGACCAGACGGTGAAAAAGGTCTCCGGCAGGCAGGCCGCCTCCCTGAGGCCCATGCCCTGCGGCACCGGAAGGCAATGCGCCGCCGGCGTGACGGCATACTCGGCGTAGCCGCCGCCCGGCAGCAGCGCGCAGACCCGGTCGCCCAGGGCCAGGTCGTGCACGCCCGGCCCCACCGCCGCGATTTCGCCCGCCGCCTCCAGCCCCGGCAGATCGGAGGCGCCGGGCGGCGGCGCGTAGGCGCCAGCGCGTTGCAGCGCGTCGGGCCGGTTGACCCCGGCAAAGGCGATGCGGATCAGAACCTCGCCGTGGCCCGGCGCGGGGACGGGACGGTCGACGGCGCGCAGCACCTCCGGCCCGCCCGGCGCGCCGATCTCGACGGCGCGCATCATGCGCTCGGTCATCGGATCACTCCTGCGGCGCCGGGCCGGACCAGCGGCCCGGCATGTCGGCGGCGCCGCGTCCGCCGCGCGGGGTGCTCATCCGGGTCAGCACCCACTCGGGCCCGGCGAGCATGCGCTTGACCACCGGGTTCGCCTTCACCTTCTCGAAGCGCATCACGTCCTCGATCCGGCGGTCGAGGAAGGACCATGTCGCCGTCGAATCCGGCGTGTCGTCGCCGAGCCAGTAGAGCACGGTCGAGGAATAGACGCCCGCGAGCGTCCCGCGCTTGGTGTAGTAGTTGAGATCGCGGTCGGTGTCGCCGAGCCCGGTCCAGATGGCGTCGGCCGTCTCCCAGATCAGGCGCGCGCCCTCGGGCGCATAGGGCGGCAGCGCGAAAAGCGACGCGGCACGGCGCACCGCCTCCTTGTCGCCCGCCGCCTCGATCCGGGCGCGCACCGCGAAGGTCACCCGTTCACGCGTGCGCATCCCCAGCAGATCGGCGCGCGCGAGCCGCGCCTCCATCACCGCATCGCCCCGCTTGTGGAAGGCGACGGCGAGGTCGACCGCGCCGCGCGGAAAGAACGTGCGGGCGAGCGCCGGCTCGATGCCCGTGTCCCGCACCGCGGCGCGGAAGGCGTCCTCGGACCAGCCATCGAAGGGCACGTGCAGCAGCGCCGCGTCGAGCAGCGCTTCGCGGTCGGTCTCTGGCGGCGTGTCTGCGGGCATGGAACCTCCTCGGGTGTTCGGGCGTCGAGCCTGTGCGGCCCATTCAAGACGCGCGGGCCGCGGCTGTCCAGACGCCGCATCCGCGCAGTGGACTCGGGCCGCGATTGCGGCTAGGGTGCCGCTTCACTTATGGCGCAACGTTCAGACGGAAAGGTGGTGACCCCTACATGCAGGTCAGCGTTCGCGACAACAATGTCGATCAGGCGCTCCGTGCGCTGAAGAAGAAGCTTCAGCGCGAAGGCGTGTTTCGCGAGATGAAGCTCAGGCAACATTTCGAGAAGCCGTCCGAGAAGCGCGCGCGCGAGAAGGCCGAGGCCATCCGCCGCGCCCGCAAGCTTGCGCGCAAGAAGGCGCAACGCGAAGGACTGCTCTGAGCGGCAGCGAAGCTGAACCCCTGCGCCCCCACGGGCGGTAGCGGTTTTCCGGCCCTGGCACCTGATCGTGCCGGGGCCTTTTCATGCGCCATCGTGCCGCCTGTGCCCGCCCCAGCCGAACCAGCCCCCGCGCCCCGGCCGCGCCCTCGCGCCCGGACAGTGCCCCGGGCTCGCCCCATCATCTTGGCCCAAATACTCTCGGGGGGTGAATTGGCCGAAGGCCAAGAGGGGGGCAGACAGCCCCCCTCGTCCTCCGTCGGCGCCGGGCCCGCGCGCCCGCGCACCGCGAGGGCCGGTCCCCGTGCAAGCCCGCCCCGTCAGAGGCCGAAGGGATAAGTGTCGGGCACGCCCGCGCGCAGGTGCTCGGCCCGGAGCGGCGTGACGGCCTCGGTCTCGTCGAACCAGACCCAGGCGTCGAACTGCCGTGACAGCGCGGCGTCTGCGTAGTGGCTCAGAAGCTCGCTCTCGGGTCGGTAGATCACGCCGATGAACCGTTCGAGGCGCGATTCGGCCAATTGCTCGGCGAGCACGGGATCGCGCCGGTGATCCAGAAGAAAGCGCCCGACCCCGCTGTCGTGGCAGAGCCGCTCGACGCTGTCGGCGCGCGCCGGGCGCACGCGCTTGACCTCCATCGGCCCGCCCCAGTCGCTCGCCGCCGCCACGGTGCCGCCGTGCGTGCCGAAGCCGATGAGCGCCGCCTCGCTCCCCCAGCGTTCGCGGCAGAGCTGGCCGAGATTGAGCTCGCCGCGCAGCGCGCCCATCTCGGTCTCGCGGGCGTCGCCGATGTGGGAATTGTGCGCCCAGACGACGGCCTTCGCCTCCGGCCCCTGCGCCTCCAGCAGGTTCGAGAGCGTCTCGAACATGTGCGTGTCGCGGAGGTTCCAGCTTTCCGCACCACCGTAGTACATGATGCGGTAGTAACGCTCGGCCGAGCGGACGAGCCGCGCGTTCTGCGCCGCGTCGAGGAAGCTTTCGCCGTCCTGCGCCGCGTAGTCGAGGCGATGCGCGAGCAGATCGCGCAACTGTGCGACGACCTCCGCCTCGCAGGCGGCATAACCCTGTGTCAGCGCCGCGCGCCCGTAGATCGCCGGGTCCTTCTGCCAGGGCGTCAGGCAGCCGTAACGCTCACGCGCGACGCGGGCCGCCGCCGGGTCGACGCGGTCGAGATACGCGAGCACCCCGGCGATCGAATCGCGCAGATTGTAGAGATCGAGCCCGTAAAAGCCGGCGCGCGCGTCCGGGTCCGCGATGGCTTCGTTATGGGTGCGCAGCCAGTGCACGAAGCCCTCCACCACCGTGTTGCGCCACATCCAGTCGGGAAAGCGGTGGAAGGCGCGCGCTTCCTCCGCGCGCGGCGCGTGATGGGCGACGTAGCGGTTCACCGCCGCGGCATCGGGCCAGTCGGCCTCCACCGCGACGAAGGCGAAGCCATGCTCCTCGATCAGCCGCCGGGTGATCGCGGCGCGGGCGCGGTAGAACTCGGAGGTGCCGTGGCTCGCCTCGCCGAGAAGGACCACGCGCCGGTCCGCGAAGCGGTCGAAATGGCGCGCGAACCCCGCGTCCTCGATCTCCGGCAACGGCTCGGCCGCGCGCGCGATGTCCTCGGCGAGGGGCCGCGCGCCCGCGCCCGGGCTGCGCGCGGTGTCGGGTGGGGCGGCGGGGCTCTGGTGGGGCTGCATCCCGGATCTCCCGAAGAGCGAGGCTCAGGCGGCCTCTGTGTTCACGCCGCCCTCCGCGATCTCCGTCAGGCGCGCATCGGCATCCTTCTCCTCTTGGAGGATGGCCTCGAGAGGCGCGCGGTCGCTCATGCCGAGGTGCCGCGCCCAGGCGGCGAGGCTGCCGTAGAGCGCGATCTCGTAGTGCTGCACGCGCTGCGCGGAGGCGATCAGCGCCGCGTCGCGTGCGGCATCGTCCTCGATGGCCCCCGCCCAGCGGTCCGCCTCGTCGAGCATGGCGCGCATGGTGCGATCCTCGTGCGCCCGGGGGGCGCCGCCGTGCGCGGCGACGAGCTCTCCGAGCCGGTCGCGGTGCTGCGCGGCGTCCCGAACCTCGGCGTCGAGAAGGGTTTTGAGGGCGGGATCGGCGGCCTTCGCGGCGAGCGCGTCGAAGGCGTCGGCGATCTGCGCCTCGACCGAGCGCGCCTCCTGAAGCTCGGAGAGGTAGAGGGTCTCGAGGTCGGTGATCTGCATGGCGTCGCTCCCGTCTGCGGTTCGGGCCGCGGCCCGTCACCCCCGCAACGCCCCGCCCGGGCGGCGGTTCCGGCCCTCCTCGCGCGCGGACGCGAGGCCAGCCAGGGGAAGCAGGCGCGATGTCGCGGCTCGGGCAGACCTCCGTCGCGCGACCGCCCCCTGCACGGCGTGGGGGCCGCGTGCGCGCGCCCCTCCGTCACCTTCGGGTTCGTGCCCCTCCGCCGCACGGGGCGGAGGGCGCCCTTGCTCACGCCCGGTCCTGGAGGATCGGCGACGGACAAGGCGGGGGCGCTGCCCCCTCTTGGCCTGTCGGCCAATTCACCCCCGGAGTATTTGAGCCAAGATGATGGGGGCAGGCCGTGCGGGTTGTCGGGCATGGCGCGTCGGGCCGACCGGCAGCCACGGTCGGCGACGACGGTGCGTCCTGCCGCGGGTGAAGCCTCGTGCGGATCCGCCGCGGCTCTCAGAGCCCCGCCAGCGGCTCCACCAGACGCGCGGCACCGTGGCGGAAGGGATCGACCGTCGGCAGGCCCATGCGCGCCTCGACCTCGGCGCAGTAGTCCACGGCCTCCTGCCCGGAGAGGTGCTGCGTGTTCACCGACACGCCGGTGACCACGCAGCGCGGATTGGCCACCCGCGCCAGCGTCAGCGAGAGGTCCCGCAGGTCCTCGAGGCGCGGCACCGGGTAACCGGGCAGCCCGCGCAGATGCGGGCGCGTCGGCTCGTGACAAAGGACCAGCGCATCCGGCGCACCGCCGTGGACGAGCGCCATCGTCACCCCGGAATAGGAGACGTGGAAGAGGCTCCCCTGCCCCTCGATCACGTCCCAGTGGTCCGGGTCGTTCGCCGGCGTCAGCCACTCGATCGACCCGGCCATGAAATCCGCCACCACCGCGTCGAGCGGCACGCCGTCGCCGGTGATCAGGATGCCGGTCTGCCCCGTCGCGCGGAAGGTCGAGGCCATGCCCTGCCGCCGCATCTCGGCGTCGATGGCGAGCGTGGTGTACATCTTGCCCACCGAGCAGTCGGTGCCCACCGCGAGCAGCCGCCTGCCCGCGCGGGGCGTGCCGTCGGCGATGGGATACTGCACCTCCGGCACGCGCACGTCGTGCAGCACGCGGCCCGTCGCCTTCGCCACGGCGGCGAGATCCGCCTCGTCGCGCAACAGGTTGTGCAGCCCCGAGGCGAGGTCGAAGCCCTCCTCCAGCGCGGCGATCAGCACCTTCTTCCAGGCCGCCGAGATCACGCCGCCGCGGTTCGCGACGCCGATCACGAGCGTTCGCGCGCCTGCGGCCTTCGCGGCCGCGAGGTCCATGTCCGCAAGCCCCAGATCGGCCTTGCAGCCCTCCATCCGGTACTGGCCCACGGCGTTTTCGGGCCGCCAGTCCTTGATCCCCTGCGCGACCTTCGCGGCGAGCGGATCGGGCGCGTCGCCCAGAAAGAGAAGGTAGGGTGTCTGGATCATCGCGGTCTCCCTCGTTCGGGGGCGAGTCTAACCCGTAACGCGGGAAATGCATCGCAAAGCTTCGCCTTGGCGGGGATCCTGCGCAAGATTCTCCCGCAGCTGCCCGCCCTGGCGGCGGCATCGGCCACGACGACCGGGTCACGCGCCGCCCGCGGTGCCCCGGGATCGGCCGCCTCACAAAGCTGCACGGTGCGGCGCTGCGGCGAAACTCTCTTGCGCGCGCGTGGCCGATCCACTAGCTCGCAGGGCGAGTTTTCCGCATCCTGACAGACGAGGGAACCCGCATGAGCTTCACGATCCCCCCCGCGCCGCCGGCGCGTCCCAACCGCTGCCAGCTCTTCGGCCCCGGCTCGCGCCCGGAACTCTTCGAGAAGATGGCAAAGAGCGACGCGGACGTCATCAACCTCGACCTCGAGGATTCGGTCGCGCCCGACGACAAGGACGCCGCCCGCCGGAACGTCGTCGAGGCGATCAACGACGTGGACTGGGGCGCCAAGACGCTCTCGGTGCGGATCAACGGGCTCGACACGCCCTACTGGCACAAGGACGTGGTCGAGCTGATCGAGGGCACCAGGGGCCGGCTCGACGCGATCATGATTCCCAAGGCGGGCTGCGCCGGCGACATCTACGCCGTCGACGCGCTGGCCACCGCGGCCGAGGCGGCGAGCGGCAAGGACAAGCGCATCGGCTTCGAGGCGATCATCGAGACGGCGGCCGGCCTCGCCCATGTCGAGGAGATCGCCGCGGCGAGCCCGCGGATGGAAGCGCTCTCCCTCGGCCCGGCGGATTACGCGGCCTACATGGGCATGGCGACGACGCACATCGGCGGCACGCAGTCCAACTATTACATGCTCTCGCCCAAGGAGCACGAGGGCGAGCGTCAGGTGCATTACGCCGATCCGTGGCACTACCCGATCGTCGCCATCGTCGCCGCCTGCCGGACCCATGGCCTCCTGCCGGTGGACGGCCCCTTCGGCGACTTCTCCGACCCTGACGGCTTCAAGGCGCAGGCGCTGCGCTCGGCGACGCTCGGCTGCGTCGGCAAATGGGCCATCCACCCGAGCCAGGTGGCGCTCGCCAACGAGGTCTTCACGCCGACGGAGGCCGCGGTAGAAGACGCCCGCGCCATCATCGCCGCGATGGAAGAGGCCAAGGCCGCCGGCAAGGGCGCGGCGACCTACAAGGGCAAGCTGATCGACATCGCCTCGATCAAGCAGGCCGAGGTCATCGTCAAACAGGCCGAGATGATCGCCGCGCAGTGACGCCGTAACAGGGGTCGGGCGCCGGCGCGCCCGAACCCGCGCGGGCCCCGGGCCCCTGCCCTCCGCGATGCGCCCCGGACCAGCGCGGCCGGCCCCGGTGTATCGCCCGGTCAGCCCCGTTCGTCCTTGGGCGAGCCCATCACGACGTAGGTCTGAAGCGTTTCGACCTGTGCCAGCGCGCCGAGCACGTCGGTGTGGAAGCGTTTGTAGGACGGCAGATCGGCCGCCTCCACACGCAGGAGATACTCCACGGCGCCGGTGATGTTGTGGCACTCGCGCACCTCCGGCGCCTGGGCCATGGCGCGCTCGAAGGCCTCCTGACTGGCCTTCGTGTGCCGGTTGAGCCCGACCGTGACATAGGCGACGAAGCCGACCCCCGTCTTTTCGGGCGAGAGCACGGCGCGATAGCCGCGGATCACGCCCGCCTTCTCCAGCGCCGCCACCCGCCGCAGGCAGGCCGAGGGGGACAGGCCGACGCGCTCGGCCAGGGCAAGGTTGCTGATCCGCCCGTCACGGGACAGCTCGTGCAATATCCGGCGGTCGATGGCGTCCAGGTCGGCCATAAATTGCAAGGTTACCCGCCATGGCCGCATTCTTGCAATCTCATGCCGCCCAGACCGGTGAAGAATTGCGCCCATGACCGTCGATCTTCTTCTCGCCCTCTGCCTCTTCGCGGCCGCGACGCTCTTCACGCCGGGGCCGAACAACCTCATGCTGATGGCATCGGGGGCCAACTTCGGACTGCGCCGGACGCTGCCGCATCTGACCGGCGTGGCGCTGGGCTTTCCGCTGATGATCCTGCCGGTCGGGCTCGGCGTGATGGAGGTCTTCGATCGCTGGCCACCGGCCTACACGATCCTCAAGGTGGCCTCGGTCGTCTACCTGCTCTGGCTCGCGCGCAAGATCGCCACCGCCGCCCCGCCGGCGGACGCGCCGACCGACGCGCGCCCGCTCAGCTTCCTGCAGGCGGCGGGCTTCCAGTGGGTCAACCCGAAGGCCTGGTCGATGGCGCTCGGCGCGATCACGCTCTACGCCGCGGCGCGCGACCTGACGTCGATCCTCTGGATCGCCGGCACCTTCGCCACGCTCGGCACGCTCTCGGCGCTGACATGGGTCACACTCGGCACCGGCCTCAAGCGTCTGCTGGGGGCGCCGGGGCGCCTTCGGCGCTTCAATCGGGTCATGGCCGTGCTGCTGGTCGCCTCGATGCTGCCGGTTCTCTTCGGCTGAGCGCATTGCATCCCGCACGCCGCGTCGTCATATACCCGCGGAACACGGACAGGCGGTCATGACGATCTACCTCGATTTCGAAAAACCGCTCGCCGAGCTCGAAGGCAAGGCCGAGGAACTGCGCGCGCTCGCCCGGTCGGGCGAAGGCGTGGACCTGAACGCCGAGGCCGAGGCGCTGGACGCCAAGGCCCGCACCATGCGCGCGCAGCTCTACAAGGACCTCTCGCCGTGGCGGAAATGCCAGGTCGCGCGCCACCCGCAGCGCCCGCACGGGGCGGACTACGTCGACGCGCTCTTCACCGAGTTCACGCCCCTCGCCGGCGACCGCAACTTCGCCGAGGATCACGCGGTGATCGGCGGGCTCGCGCGGTTCGACGACCGGCCGGTCATGGTGATCGGCCACGAGAAGGGCCATGACACCAAGACCCGGCTGGAGCGCAACTTCGGCATGGCCCGGCCCGAGGGCTACCGCAAGGCGGTCCGCCTGATGGAGATGGCCGACCGCTTCGGCCTGCCGGTGATCACGCTGGTGGACACGCCCGGCGCCTACCCCGGCAAGGGCGCCGAGGAGCGCGGCCAGTCCGAGGCGATCGCGCGCGCCACCGAGACGTGCCTCGGCCTCGGCGTGCCGCTGGTCTCGGTCATCGTCGGCGAGGGCGGCTCGGGGGGCGCGGTGGCCTTCGCCACGGCGAACCGGGTCGCGATGCTGGAGCACTCGATCTACTCGGTGATCTCGCCGGAGGGCTGCGCCTCGATCCTCTGGAAGGACGCCGAGAAGATGCGCGAGGCGGCCGAAGCGCTGCGCCTGACGGCGCAGGATCTGAAGAAGCTCGGCGTGATCGACCGGATCGTGTCCGAACCATTGGGCGGCGCGCACCGCGACGCCGAGGGCACGATCGCCGCCGTGGGCGAAGCGCTGCGCGCCATGCTGGGCGAGTTGGCGGGCCGCGACCGTGCGGGCCTGCGCGCCGACCGGCGGGAGAAGTTCCTCGAGATGGGCGCGCGCGGGCTCGCCGGCTGAGGCGTCAGCGCCGAAGGCTCATCCGCCGCAACACCCCGTCCCGCCGCACCGCCTGATGGTACACCGCCGCCGTGACGTGGCCCCCGATCAGGAGCGCGAGCGCAAGCGCGAAAAGCCCGTGGCCGGTGCGCGCCCGAAGCTGGTCGAGGTCGGGCACCGGCCCCTCTGCGGCGCCGAAGACGATCGCGAAGAGCCCCGCTTCGGCCGCCATGACGAGGCCCGAGGCCGCAAGCCCGAACACCAGCGCGTAGAAGGTCCAGTGCACCGCAGGCGCCACCTGGTTCAGCGTGGCGTTGCCGATGTCCGCCGGCGGGGGATGCGGCGTCGTCAGCCGCAGAACCAGCCGCCCGGCCATCAGCGCGAGGATCGTGAGCCCCGCAAGCATGTGCAGGCGCAGGACGCCGACCTTGTCGGGCGAGTCCTCCGGAACCGGATCGAGGCTGAAGGCACCGCCGATCAGCGCGCCGACGATCAGAAGGGCAAGCAGCCAGTGCAAGGCGACAAGGGCGGGATGGTAGCGGGTCATGGGCCTCCTCTCGCGATTCGGGGGCGGATACCCGCGCAGTCTATGCCATGCGACCGGGACGCTGCACGGCCCGCGCGGTGTCGTCGGGGTGCGTCAGCTCGCCAGCATCTTGAGCCCCTGCGTCACGTCCGAGCGCACGGCGAGCCGCAGGCCCGGCTCGTCGCCGGCCTTCAGCGCGGCGACGATCAGGCGATGGAAATGCGGCGGCTCGCTGCGCTTCAGCTTGGCGTAGAGGCGGCGCATGGTCGGCCCCATCTGAAGCCAGACCGTCTCGGCCATGGCCAGCATCGCGGGCGCCTGCGCGCGCAGGTAAAGCGTGCGGTGAAACTCCAGATTGGCGCGGATATAGGCCACCGCATCCTGCCGCTGCGCCGCCTCGCCGACGCTCGCGTTGATCGTCTGAAGCCGGTCGATCAGCGCCATGTGCGCCCGCGGCATCGCCCGGCTGGCGAGCTCGACCTCCAGAAGCGCGCGAATCGCCGCGAGCTCCTCGATTCGCTCGTTGGAAAGCTCGGGCGTCGTCACCCGCCCCGAGGACGTCATCGAGAGCGCGCCTTCCGCGACAAGGCGGCGCAGCGCCTCGCGCGCGGGGGTCATGGAGACGCCGAATTCCTTGCCGATGCCGCGCAGCGTCAACGCCTGCCCCGGTGCGATCTGCCCGTGCATCACGCGGGCGCGCAGGCCCCGGTAGACGCGGTCGTGGGCGGCGGGCAGCGCCTCGGAGGGGCGGGGATTGAGCAGCATGACGTATCTGTGATCACGGGACGGGGCCGCGTCAACAGCGTCAGAACCGGTAACGGTGCAGGCCCGGCCCCTCCTCCCTAAGCCAGCGCCGCGGCGCCTCGCAGGGGCCGTAGAGCCGGCGCACCACGGCCCAGAATGCGGGCGAGTGGTTCATCTCGGCGAGATGCGCGACCTCGTGCGCGGCGACGTAGTCGAGCACCTCCGGCGGCGCCATCGCGAGGCGCCACGAGAAGCTGAGCGCGCCCGCAGACGAGCACGAGCCCCAGCGTGAGCGGGTGTCCCGCAGGGTGATGCGATTGTAGGGGAGCCCGAGCGCCGCGGCGTGGCGATCGGCCGCGGCCGCAAGCCGATCGCGTGCCAGCGCCTTGAGCCAGCCCTGCGCGCGCGCACCGGCCTGTCCGGCCGGGCCGGGGACGCGCAACAGATCGCCCTCCGCCCGCACCGATCGTCCTTCGACGGGGGCGAGCGTCAGCACACGCCCCTCCACGGGCAGCGCCGCACCGAGCGCGACCGCGACCGCGCCGGGGCGCTCCGCGGTGCGCGCACGCAGCCAGTCGGCCTTCGACCGCGCGAAGGCCAGCGCCTCCGCCTCGCTCGCGCCTTCGGGCAGCGTCAGCGTGATCCCGCCGTCGAGCGCCGAGACGCGCAGCGCGATCCGCCGCGCCCGCGCCGAGCGGCGGAGGGTCAAGGTCAGAGGGGGGTTGCCCGGCAGCACGCGTTGGCCCATATGCGCGATCTCCGGCGGTCTTGAGCGAAGCCTTTTGACAAGCCTCGCGCCCTTATGTCAGGAGCGCCGAGTCGCCGGCAAGTGCGGACACGAGATGAGGATGACCATGCCCAAGGAAGAATGGGGCACGAAGCGGCTCTGCCCGACGACAGGCAAGCGTTTCTACGACCTGAACCGCGACCCCGTGGTCAGCCCCTACACGGGCGAGATCGTGGACACGGAAACGGGGCGCAGCAAGATGCTCGCCCGCGAGCCGGAGCCGAGTGCCAAGCCGGCCGCGAAGACCTCGAAGGACGACGGCGAGGTCATCGAGGGCGACGCGGTCGACGTGGATCTCGGCGACGAGGTTCTCGAGGACGAGGAGGAGAGCAACGTCTCTCTGGACGACATCGCCGACGTCTCCTCGGACGAGGACGAGAGCTGACGTCGCGGCGGGGATTTTTCGCTTGATCCCGCACCGGCCTGCGACTAGAGACGCCGCACCGAAAGGGGCCTTAGCTCAGCTGGGAGAGCGCTTGCATGGCATGCAAGAGGTCACCGGTTCGATCCCGGTAGGCTCCACCATTTCAACGGATTCTCCTTGCGCGAGACGGCGGCTCCGTCGTTCGCCCTGGGCATGACCCCGGACGCGTTCGATCCCGCGTCCGGCCGTGAAAGCTCGGCTTCATCCGTATGCGGGACGGCGTCGACGCGGCGCAGGCCACGTCACGCGCATCGTCAATGACGCGGCGTTAGGTCAGGTCGGCAGATGTGGGGTGAAGGACTTGGGCCGGCGGTCGGGACGTCGCCGCCCCGGCCGTCGAGTCGGGCGCGGCTCAGAGCAGCAGGCGCCAGACGAGGTAGTTCGGCGCGAGCATCGCGAAGGCAATGAGGAAGAGCTTGGCGTAGTGCACCGCCTTGCCGAGGAGTCCCTCGCCCTCGGACGCGGGGGCCATGCTCATCGCGCCGGCCATCAGCGCATAGCCTTGCGCCTCCCGCGCCTGAGCCGATCTGCGCAGCGACGCGAGCGCAGCCTCCCGCCGGGCCGCGAGCTCCGGAGCGAGGTCCTGTTCCATGGTGCTGCTGCCGTCCATTTTCCGTCCCTCCTTTGTGTCAGCACCTACTGACATAGCGGAGTGTACGCCACTGTCGATAAGTGAATCCGCCGCACCCCGGCCCTTTGGCGCGGCGACGTCGCGGCACTATAGTCTCGTCGAGCCGGGAGCAGAGCCATGGACCACAGGACCTTCGTCGCCGCGTTGCCCGCCGCCACCCGCGCCCGCCTTGCGGCGCGCGCGGATGTGCCGGGCCTGCGCCGGCTCGCGCTGCACGGCGGTGCGATCCTCGCTCTCGGCGTGGCGATCGCCGTGCGGGTGCCCGGCTGGCCGCTGCTCCTGCCGGTGCAGGGCGTGGCGCTGGCCTTTCTCTTCACGCTCCAGCACGAGGCGACGCACAAGACGCCTTTCGCCAACCCGAGGCTGAACGAGATCGTCGGCCATCTCGCAGGTGTCCTGATCGTGCAGCCCTTCGAGTGGTTCCGGTACTTCCACCTCGCGCACCACCGCCACACCAACGACCCGGAGCGTGATCCGGAACTTGCCGACGGCAAGCCGGAGACCTGGCGCGCCTTCCTGCTGCACCTCTCGACGATCGGGTACTGGCGCGACAAGGGGGCCGTGCTGGCCGCCAATGCCTTCGGACGGATCGATGCCGACTACGTGCCCGACCGCGCAAGGCCGCGCCTGCGGCGCGAGGCGCGCGCGATGCTTGCGGGCTACGCCCTTGCCGCGGTGCTCGCCGCGACCGTCGCGCCCTGGATCCTGACCGCCTGGCTGCTGCCGCTTGCACTCGGGCTTCCGGTGCTGCGGCTCTACCTGCTGGCCGAGCACGCGCGCTGCCCGGCGGTGGCGGACATGTTCGCCAATACGCGCACGACCTTCACCACGCGGCTGGTCCGCGGCCTCGCGTGGAACATGCCCTACCACGCGGAGCATCACGCGCTGCCCTCCGTGCCCTTCCACAAGCTGCCAGAGCTCCACGCCCTCGCGCGGCCCCACCTGCAGGAGACGGAGGCGGGCTACGCCCGGTTCGCCGGGCGCTACACCGCCGATCTGGGCTGAACCGGCGCGGAACCCGGCCGGGGCGGGGCGTGTTGGCGCCGCGTCCCCGGAAGGAGCGCGACCCGTGCACCAGACCCTCGTCTCGTTCCTCTCGCAGCCTGCCGTGCTGGTGATCGGGCTCGCCCTGTCGCTGGCCAGCGTGGGTGTGCTGCTGATGGATTTCCGCCGCGCCAACCCCGAGATAGGGCCGCTGATGAAGGTGGTCTGGGTATTGACCACGCTCTACTCGGGGCCGGTCGGGCTGCTGATCTACTGGGCGACGGGGCGCAAGCAGATCGCGCGCGACACGATCTGGCGGCGCGGGTGGCGCTCGACGGCGCATTGCTATTCGGGCTGCGGGCTGGGCGAGATCGTGGGGCTGATCCTCGCGGTCGGCATCCTCTCCCTCGGGACGACACCCACCGCGCTGGTCACCTTCGCCTTCGCCTTCACCTTCGGGATCGCGCTGACGCTCGGACCGCTCCTGCACGATGGCGTGCCCTTCGGCGAAGCGGTGCGCGACTCGTTCCTGAGCGAGACCGGCTCGATCGTGGCGATGGAAGTGGTGGCGATCGGCGTGGACCTCTGGCTTTCGGGCGGCGCCGGGCTCGGCGACGTGCTGTTCTGGACGGCGATGATGACCTCGCTGACGCTCGGCCTTCTGGCGGCGTGGCCGGTGAACGTGGCGCTGGTGCGATTCGGCGTGAAGGAAGGGATGCACGACCCGCGCGAAATGGCGGCCGCCTGACCGCCGCCCGGCACCAGCGCTTGCCCGGCCGCATTGGACGCGACCCCGCCGCCGGTCTATCCTCCGCGACATGCCCGACGCCCCCTCCCTGCCCACGCGACCTCCGATCGCGCGTTTTCCGGCACTTCCCGATCTGCCCGAGGGGCCGGGCGCGCCGCGCGCGGTCGGCGTCGAACTGGAATTCGGCGCGCTGGCCCCGGAGGCGGCGGCGGAGATCTGCCGTGAGATCGTGGGCGGCACCCTCCAACAGGTCTCGGCCAGCGAATGGCGCATCGACGAAAGCCGCCTCGGACACCTGAAAATCTATCTCGACAGCGCGTGGCGCCCAGGTGGAACCGACAGGGCCGCCGAGATGGGCGTCGCCGTCGCACGGCAGGTGGTGCCGATCGAGGTGGTCACCGAGCCCCTGTCGCAGACGCGGCTGGCCGACGTGGACGCGCTCGCCGGCGCGCTCGCCGAGGCCGGCGCGGAGGGCTCGCGCGCACATCTGGTCCACAGCTTCGGGCTGCACCTGAACGTCACGCTGGCCGACCCGGACACGGGGCGCGACCTGACCCGCGTCGCGCGCGCCTTCGCGCTGCTGGAGGACTGGCTGCGCGCGCGCGATCCGATGGATATGAGCCGCCGCGTGCTGCCCTTCACCGCACCCTACCCGCCCGACTTCGTCGACGCGCTCGTCGCGCTCGCTCCGGACGCGCCGCCCGCGTCGCTCTTCGACCTGATCGACGCGCATCTTGCGTCCCGAAACCACGGGCTCGACCTGATGCCCGCCTACGCCCATCTCGCGCCGGAGCGTTTCGCGCGCCATGCGGCGGCCGCGGGCGCGGTCGCGGCGCGGCCGGCGTACCACTTCCGCCAGCCTGAAAGCCGGATCGGCGAGCCGGGCTGGAGCCTCGCCTACGACTGGCGGCGCTGGTGGCTCGTGGAGCGGGTGGCGGCGGACGACACGCTCGCCGCGAAGGTGGCGGCCAGCCGCGCCGCCGCCACCAAGGGCGATCCGGTGGCCGAGGCGCTCGGCCCCCTCGCCGCGCTGGCCCCCGCGGGCGGCCCCGCCGAGGCGAAGGCGTGAGCGCGCGGCCGCGGATCGCCGTGACGACCTCGGCGCGCTCGGGCTGGCGCATCTTCCCGCTCGTCGCGCTGAACGTCTGGCTGGCGGGCGGACGGGCGGTGCGCTGGGGCACCGGGCGCGCGGCCGATCTCGCCACGGTGGACGGGCTGGTGATCGGGGGCGGCGACGACATCTCTCCCACGCTCTACGGGGGCGAGATCCGCGCCGAGGTGCGCCTCGACCCGGCGCGCGACGCGCTGGAGCGGCGCCTCGCGGAAGAGGCGCTGGGGCGCGGCATCCCCGTTCTCGGAATCTGCCGCGGTGCGCAGATGCTCAACGTGGCGCTGGGGGGCACGCTTCATGCCGATGCCTACGCCACCTATCCCGGCTCGCGCCGCTACCGGACGATCCTGCCGCGCCGCCGCGTGCGCGCCTGCGCCGGCACCCTCCTGGAAGGGATCACGGAACGCGCCGAAATGCAGGTCAACGCGCTCCACTCGCAGGCGGTGGACCGCCTCGGCACCGGGCTTCGGGTCGCTGCCGAGGACGAAGGCGGCATGATCCAGGCGATCGAGCGGCCCGGTCCGCCCTTCGCCCTCGGCGTGCAGTGGCACCCCGAACACCTCTTCTACCAGCGCGCGCAGCGCCGGCTCTTCGCCGCGCTCGCCCAGGCTGCATCGGGCCGCGCGGTCACCGCCGCCCCGGCCTGAACCCGCGCCGGGGAACCGCCGCGCCGGCCCGGCGTTGGAGCGGGGACGGCGCACATCCCCGCGCCAGGCCTGCAAGGTGAGAGCATGGCGCCACGCCCGGCGAGCCCGACCACACCGCAACGCGCCCTGACGGCCGCCGCCCGCGGCGTCACGTCATCCACGCGCGGCCCGGTGGTCATGCTGCACGGGCTCCTCGAGAGCCCGGCGCTCTGGGCACCGCTGCGCCAGGCGCTGGAGCTCGACACCGTCCTCGCCCCGCCCCTGCCCGGCCACCGCGCCGACGCGCCGCGACTGCCCGCCGCCGCACCGCTTCTTGCCGAGCCGGCGGCACTCGCCCGGCACATGGCGGACGGGATCGAGGCCCGCGCCGGCGGGCGGCCCGTGCAGCTGATCGGCCATTCGCTCGGCGGCTACCTTGCCCTGATGATCGCGCGCGAGCGCCCCGACCTCGTGTCCCGCGCGCTCGTCGTCGGTGCGATCCATGCCGGCGACTGCGGCAAGCGCGCGACGTTGCGCACGCGCGTGGTGACCGGTCTGCCCCTCGTCGGCCCGCTCTCGGCCCGGGTGCTGATCCGGCACTGGCTCGCGGATGCCGATCGCTTCGCGGCATGGATGACCGCCTCGCTCGCCCCCGGCGAACGGCTGCAGGCGGTTCCGGCCGCCATGCGGCGCGAGCTCTCGGGCGGGGACGCGACCACGATCCGCGCGCTCGCCGTCTGGGCGCGCAGCCAGAGCGCGCTGCAAAGCTTCGGCCGGATCCACACGCCGGTGACGGTCGTGATCTGCGCGCGCGACCCGGTCGTCACCGTGGAACATCAGCTGGAACTGGCGCGTGCCCTGCCCGGCGGCGTCGCGCACCTCACCGACACCGGGCACCTGCCCATGCTCACGACGCCGCGCCGCCTCGCCCGCACGGTGGGCGCGTGGCTCGACGCGGACACCGCGGGCGCGGGGTCCGCGCCGCTCGAGGCGGTGCCCGCCTGACCGACCCGACGAGTCCGAAGGAGGCCAACCCGATGAAGACACCGTCCCCCTTTTCCGGCGCCCCATGGGCCGCGGCCCTCGCCGCGGCCATTCTCGTTGCGCCTGCGACCAGCGCGCAGGACAGCGCGCACGGCACCGCACCGGAGGCCGACTATGCCACGCCGCCGGGCTTCGAGGCGATGGTCGCCGACAAGCAGCCCGCTGTCGTCGGCATCCTCTCCACCGCGCCTGAACGCGCCGAGGGGCAGATGCCGGGGCCGCAACTGCCGCCGGGCCTGCGCGACTTCTTCGGCGGGCCGGGACCGATGCCGCGCGGGCCGATGCGCGCGCAGGGCTCGGGCTTCTTCATCTCGGACGACGGCTACGTGGTGACCAACGATCACGTCGTCCGCCGCGCCGAGCGTGTCGAGGTGGTGCTCGCGGACGAGACGCGCCTCGATGCGGAGGTCGTGGGCACCGATCCGGCCACCGATCTGGCGCTGCTGAAGGTGGACGCGGAGACGCCCCAGCCCTTCGTCGCCTGGGGCAGTTCGCAGGACCTTCAGGTCGGCGAATGGATGGTCGCCATCGGCAATCCCTTCGGCCTGCAGGCATCGGTGACGGCCGGCATCCTCTCGGCACGCTCGCGCGACATCCGCTCCGGGCCTTACGACGCCTTCCTGCAGACCGATGCCGCCATCAACCAGGGCAACTCGGGCGGGCCGCTCTTCAACGCCGCCGGCGAAGTCGTTGGCGTCAACACGGCGATCGTGTCGCCGTCGGGCGGCAGCATCGGCATCGGCTTCGCCGTGCCCTCGCGCGTGGCCAAGTCGGTGATCGCGGACCTGCGCGACGACGGCGAGGTGGACCGCGGCTATATCGGCGTACGGCTTCAGCCGGTGGACGACGCTCTCGCCGCGGCGCTCGACCTGCCCGAAGACGCCGGCGGCGCGCTCGTCGCGCAGGTGACCGAGGACAGTCCCGCCGCCGCGGCCGGCCTGCAGGCGGGCGACGTGATCATCTCGATCGCCGGCGAGGAGGTCGAGGACCCGCGCGCGCTGAGCTTCACCGTCGCCGCGCTCGAAAGCGGGCAGGAGGTGCCGGTCACCCTGCTGCGCGATGGTTCCGAGGAGCAACTGAACATCACCATCGGCGAGCAACCCGCCGGCCTCTTCACGCGCGAGGATCAGCAGCGGCAGGCGCCCGAGCCGGGCGAGGACGGCGACTCGCGGCTCGGCGTCACCGTCGCGCCGTTGACCGAGGACCTGCGCGCCCGGGCCGAGCTGCCCGACGCCGTCGACGGCCTCGTCGTGGCCGGCGTCGCCCCGGGCTCGCCGGCCGCGGCCGCGGGCCTGCAGCAGGGCGACGTGATCGCCACCGCGAACGGCGACACCGTCGACGACGTTCGGGCGCTGCGCGACGCCGCTGCCGAGGCCGAGGAGAGCGAGCGCCCCCTTCTCCTGCGGGTGTTCCGCAACGGGAGCTTCAGTTTCCTCGCCCTGCGCCTCGACGCGGGCAGCGACGGCTGACGCCGCCCTGCCGGCGCGATGCGGCCCCGCCGGGCGCGCCCCCGGCGGGGCCAGTTGCGCGTTGCGGCGTCACACGGGGACGAGGCGGGCGCGGCCCGCCGCCCCCCACTTGCCGGCCCCCTCTCGATCGCCGCCGTCGACGCGGGGCGCGACCGTGCCACAGCGCACGCGGGCAGCCGTTCGCGACCGGAACCGCACCGCCAGCCCATCCGTTGACATGACGAAGGCCGCCGCGACCGGCGGCCCCGTGAAAAGGAGACGCGCAGATGGCCAACGATGATCTCAAGGACCTGTATATCGAGCAGGTGCAGGACATGCACAGCGCCTGCCGTCAGTCCGAAGCCGTGACGCGCAAGCTCGCCGAGGCGGCGACGGACAGCGAGTTGAAGGCGGCACTCGAACGCGGGGTCGAGGGGATCCAGCGCGGGCGCGACACCATGGCCCAGCTCGCCGAGGCGCATGGCGCCGACCCCGCGGGACGCCACAGCGCCGGAATGGAAGGGCTGGTCACCGAAACCGAAAAGGAGATTTTCGGCGAGCGCTTCACCGACGACGACACGCGCGATGCCGCGATCATCGCCGCCTACCAGTTGATGGCCCATTACGCGATCGCCGGCTACGGCACGATCCGGGCCTTCGCCCGCCGCCTCGGCTTCGACGCGGACGCGGGTGCGGCGCAGACCTGCCTCGACAAGTCCTACGACGGCGACCGGACCTTCACCGAAATCGCCACCGGACATGTGAACCGGGACGCCGCCTGAGGCGTTCTGCCCCTACGGCGCGGCTTGATCCCTGGGCCGCGCCCGGCTGCCCGCGGCATGCGCTGCCGCGGGCCTTTTTTGCTGCGGTGGCGGCGGTGCCGTGGCCAAAGCGTCGGGACGCGCACACGGAAACGGCCGACGCTCTGCGTCGGCCGTCTCTTCCTGCACCGGCGCGAAGCCGACGCAGGGGTCGGAAATGCGGCGCCGCGCCTCAGCGGCGCGGCTTCGGGCCGATCACCTGCGGTTGGCGCGCCGGCGTTTCCACCGGGATCGTCGCAGGCCGCGCTTCGGGTGCCGGGGGCGCAAGCCCCTCGAGCCAGCCGCCGAGGACCTCTTTCCAGCCGGATTTGGGACGCGGATGTGCGGGTTTCGCTTGGGGCATCGGGAACCTCCGTTGCGTCTTGGACAATGGGGAAACGGGCGCCCCCGGGGCTGGGTTCCTGCGCCGGGCGGCGGATCGGCGGGTCTGCGCAAAGGGGAGGCGGCCGCGCCGGGGGGACGCGACCGCCTTGGGGAGGGACAGGCACCTCTGGATTTCAAAGGCGCACCGAGGAAACGCGCCGGCCCCGCACCGGTTCCCGGAAAAATTGAAGACCGTCCACGGAGACGCAAAGGCCCCGGTCCACGCGGGGCGCGGTCAGCGCCGCGGCGCCCCGGCGCGCCGGGGCGGCGCCACCGCCTCGGCCGTGGCGCCGAGAATGATGAGCCCTGCGCCCACCGCCTCGGGCCATCCGAAGGGCTCGGCGAGCAGAAGCGCCCCGGAAACGACGCCCGACACGATCTCGGCCGTGAGCAGGAAACTCATCGCCGCAGGCGCAAGACGCTGCGCGGCCCAGAGCGTCACCAGCAGGACGGGGACCAGGTAGACGACCCCCGTGACGAGCGCGAGCGGCGCGGCGCCCAGCGCTTCCGCGCCGCCGGGCCAGCGCCCGGCCGCCGCGCCGCCGAACGCCAGGACCGCTCCGGCGGCGAGGACGAGGCCCAGCGTCGTGAACAGGGCCAGCGTGGCGGGCCGTCCGCCCGGCCTGGAGAACACCAGCGCCGCACCGATCGCCCAGGCGAGCCCCGAGATCAGCGCGGCGATGTCGCCTGTCGCCAGTGACCCGAGCGAGACATCGAAGCGGAAGATCGTGGCGACCCCGAGGAGCGAAAGGCCGAGCGCCGCCGCGCTCCTGAGGCTCCAGCGCCGCCCCATGAAAAGACATTCGATCGCCGTGGACCAGGCCGGCGCAAGGTAGAAGATGACCACCGCGCGCACCACGTCCGTGAACGAGAGCGCGGCGCCATAGAGCATCGCCGCGAGCCCGATGAGCAGCGCCCCGAGAAGCGCGCGCGGCGCCGTCACGCCGCCCGGGCGGTCGCGCGCCGCGAGCGCCGCCAGGACAGGCAGCGCGGCGAGCCCCATGGCGAGGCTCGCCCAGACGCCCTCGAGGCCGGCGGCTTCCAGCCAGCGGATGGGAATCCACCAGACGCCCCAGAGCACCGACGCGGCCAGCGTCAGCCCGACTGCACCGCGGTACCCGAGCCCGTCCAGCGCGCGCATGACGCCCTGCCTCCTGTCGCTGTGGCGTCGATGGGCCCGCGGGCTCAGTCCGCCCCGTACTCCGGCCGCCCGACCGCCGCGTAGGCGGTGAAGCCGGCGTCGCGCGCGGCCTCGGCGGAATAGACGTTGCGCAGGTCGGCGAGGCGGGGGGTGCTCATGCGGCCGGCGATGTCGGGGAGGTCGAGCGCGCGGAACTCGTTCCACTCGGTCAGCAGGACGAGGAGGTCCGCGCCCTCGGCCGCCGCGTAGGTGTCGTCGCACCATGTCACGCCCGGCAGCAGCCGCTCGCCCTCGCGCCGGCCCTGCGGGTCGGCCACGCGCACGCTTGCGCCGCCGCCCACGAGCGCGGGCACGATCGTCAGCGCGGGCGCCTCGCGCATGTCGTCGGTCTCGGGCTTGAAGGTCACGCCGAGCACGGCGACCGTCAGCCCGTTGACCGAGCCGCCACAGAGCTCGGTGATCTTCTCGACCATGCGGCGCTTGACCTCGTCGTTGATCTTGATGACCGCCTCGGTGATCTGCAGCGGCAGCCCGTACTCCTGCCCGGTGCGCGCCAGCGCGCGGGTGTCCTTCGGAAAGCACGAGCCGCCGAAGCCCGGGCCGGCATGCAGGAACTTGTTGCCGATCCGCTTGTCGAGGCCCATGCCCCGGGCCACCTCCTTCACGTCGGCGCCGACGCGTTCGCAGAGCGCGGCGATCTCGTTGATGAAGGTGATCTTGGCGGCGAGGAAGGCGTTGGCGGCGTATTTCGTCATCTCGGCCGACTCGAGGTCGGTGGTGACCACCGGGAACTCGCGCAGGTAGAGCGGGCGGTAGATCGCCGCCATGACCTCCGCCGCGCGCTCGGTCTCGACGCCGACGACGACCCGGTCGGGGTGCATGAAATCGTCGATCGCCGCCCCCTCGCGCAGGAACTCGGGGTTCGAGGCCACGTCGAAGTCGAGCGCCGGATTCGCCGCCGCGACGACCTCGCGCACCCGCCGGTTGGTGCCCACCGGCACGGTGGATTTCGTCACGATCACCACGCCGTCGGGCGCGGCGCGCGCGACTTCCTCCGCCGCGGCCATGACGTGGGAAAGGTCCGCATGCCCGTCGCCCCGCCGCGTCGGCGTGCCCACGGCGATGAAGACGGCGTCCACCCCCTCGAGCGCCGCGGCGAGATCGCGCGTGAACCGCAGCCGCCCGGCGGCCGTGTTCTTCTCCAGCAGCCGGTCGAGCCCCGGCTCGTAGATCGGCACCTCGCCGCGCTCCAGCCGCGCGATCTTCTCCGCGTCACGGTCGACGCAGACCACCTCGTGCCCGAAGTCCGAGAAACACACCCCGGAGACGAGTCCGACATAGCCCGTCCCAATCATCGCGATCTTCATGCGCCACGCGCTCCCGTCGTCTATCCCTGCCGCCTTGTCCTCCAGCGCGCGGGCTGCGTCAACGCGGCGCCTCGATATCCGGGCGATACTGGGACAGATACCAGTCCGCGAAGGCCTGAACGCCCTCGGCGAGCGGTGTCGCGCGCCGGTCGCCGACAAGCGCGTCGAGCAGCGTCACGTCCGCCCATGTCGCCGGCACGTCTCCCGGCTGCATCGGGAGGAGGTCTTTCTCGGCCTGCCGCCCGAGCGCCGCCTCGACCGCCGCGATGAAATCGCCGAGCCTGACGGGCTGCGCGTTGCCGATGTTGACCACCCGCCACGGCGCCACCGGCGAGAGGCTGTCGGCGTCGCAGACGGGCCGCTCCCCCGGCACCGCCGGGATCAGCCGCGCCACCGCCTCCACCAGGTCGTCGACATAGGTGAAGTCGCGCATCATCTCGCCACGGTTGTAGACCTCGATGGGACGCCCCTCGAGCATCGCCGCGACGAACTTGAAGAGCGCCATGTCCGGCCGCCCCCACGGCCCGTAGACGGTGAAGAAGCGGAAGAGCGTCACCGGCAGGCCGAAAAGATGGGCGTAGGAATGCGCCATCGCCTCGGTCGCCTTCTTGCTCGCCGCGTAGAAGGACATCTGGTGGTCGGCGCGGTCGGTCTCGGCGTAGGGCATCGCCGTGTTCGCGCCATAGACCGAGGAGGTCGAGGCGAGGAGCAGATGCGCCGGCGGGTGCGCCCGCGCCGCCTCCAGCAGTTCGAAGGTGCCGGCGATGTTGCTCTCGAGGTAGCTGCGCGGCGCCTCGATCGAATGGCGCACGCCCGCCTGCGCGGCGAGATGCAGCACCGCCTCCGGCGTGTGTTCGGCCATGAGCGCGGCAAGGACGCCCGGCGTCTCGATCCGGTCGGTCACCTGCGTGTAGCCCGGCGCGCTCTCGAGGAGCGCGAGTCGCCGGCGCTTGAGCGCGGGGTCGTAGTAGTCCGTCAGCGCGTCGATCCCGACCACGCGCCAGCCGTCGGCCAGCAGGCGGCGGGCGAGATGGAAGCCGATGAAGCCGGCCGCGCCGGTGACGAGGGCGGTGCGGCTCATCGCGGCGCTCCGGCGGGACGGGACATGGCGGCTCTCCTCTGCGGCACGGGCGGTGCCCTCACCGATTGCCTAGCGCGGCCGGGCGCCCGAGACAAACCGCTCAGCCGCTCTTCCGGAGCTCGACGCGGTGTGGATAGGGAATCGTGACGCCCTCCGCGTCGAAGGCCGCCTTCGCCCGCTTGAGCATATCGAACTTCAGGTCCGCGTAGTCCTCCGCCCGGCACCAGAGGCGCATGCCGATCTCCACGCTGCTCTCGCCGGGGTGCGTGACGCGCAGCCAGGGCGCGGGCGCTTCCGTCACGCGGGCGTCGTGCCGCAGGATGGCCAGTGCCGCCTCGAGCGCCAGCCCGGGGAGCGGGCCCAGTCCCACCGCTGCCGCCTGCATGCCGATCGCCCCCGTCCGGCGTATCGTCTCGCCGCCGCCCCTGTCGCCGGCGCGCGATCGGGGCCCTTTCCCTCCGGTCGCCAGAGGTTAGGGTGCGCGCCGCACAGAAAGGAGCCCCGCATGGCATCGCTCGACGACTTTCCGATCACCCGCCGCTGGCCGCCGCAGGACCCCTCCGTCCTGCAACTCTATTCCTATCCGACGCCCAACGGCATCAAGGTCTCCGCGTTCCTCGAGGAGTCGGGGCTGCCCTACGAGGCACACCGCGTCACCCTCGACGACGCGGACGTGAAGAGCCCCGAGTTCCTCTCGCTCAACCCCAACAACAAGATTCCGGCGATCATCGACCCCGACGGGCCGGACGGCCACCCCTTCGGCCTCTTCGAATCCGGGGCGATCCTGATCTACCTCGCCGAGAAGACCGGGCGCTTCCTGCCTGCCGATCCGCGCGGCCGGCACGAGACGATGCAGTGGCTGATGTTCCAGATGGGCGGCGTCGGGCCGCTCTTCGGCCAGCTCGGCTTCTTCGTGAAGTTCAAGGGCGCCGAGGTCGCCGACCCGATCCCGCGCGAGCGCTACGTCGGCGAGGCGCGTCGCCTGCTCGGCGTGATCGAGACGGCGCTCGAGGGGCGCGACTGGATCGCGGGTGAGTACTCCATTGCCGACATGGCGCTCGCACCGTGGCTCGGGGCGCTGGACTTCTATGGTGCGAAGGACCTTGTCGGCTGGACGGATC
This sequence comes from Rhodosalinus sp., assembly GCF_041685465.1. Lineage (NCBI taxonomy): Bacteria > Pseudomonadati > Pseudomonadota > Alphaproteobacteria > Rhodobacterales > Paracoccaceae > Rhodosalinus > Rhodosalinus sp. The sequence goes on from NZ_JAWLFS010000003.1 coordinate 26,311, forward strand.
ACCCGCGTACGGTCGCCTATCTCGACCGCTTCACCGCGCGGCCAGCCGTTCAGCGCGCGCTCGACATCCCGCCGCGCGAGGGCTGAGACACCGCGCAGGGGGGCGCTGCCCCCCTTGCGCCCCGTCGCGGCGGCTCATTCGGGCGGTGCGGCGCAATGTGCGCCCCCGGGCGCCTGGCCCGAGCCGAGGGCGATCGGCGGGGGCGCCGCGAAGGGATCGAGCGGCGCGCTCCGCGACAGGTCGAGCAGCAGGAGCCCGGCCAGCAGCGCGAGCGCAAGGGCGGCGGTCAGGCGCCGCGTCCTCATCGGCCCGCCTCCAGCCCGAGGCGCGACCGCAGCCGCACGCCGAGCCCCGATCCCGCGAAGGCGGCGGCGAACCAGACCCAGCCGTGCAGGCTCCCGGTGGAGATGCCGCTGAAGAAGGCGCCGACGTTGCAGCCGAAGGCCAGCCGGGAGGCATAGCCCATCGCGAGCCCCGCCGCCGCCATCGCGACCCACGCCCGGGCCGGGAGGCGCGGCAGCGGCCGGGCGAGCCCGCCCCGCCACGCGGCGACGAGGAACGCGCCGCCGATCAGCCCGAGATTGGTGAGCGAGGTGACATCGGTCAGCAGGCTCTCGCGCAGCCGCTCGGCGTTGCCGGGCGCGCTCCAGACGCCGGAGACGGAGAGATCCGCGCCAAGCGCCGCCGCCCCCTTCGCCGCCCAGAGGCCAAGGCCGTAGACGACCCCCCACGGCTGGCCCGCGATCGCGAGGTTGGCCAGCGCCAGCGCCGCGACCAGGAGCGCCGCGACCACGAGCCGGCGCGGGATCCGGCGCGCGGCCGGTTCGGCGAGGCGCAGAAGCAGGAGCGCCACGGCGCCAAGCCCGCCGAGCGTGACGAGGAGCCCGGCCGCCCCCTCCAGGGCGACGACCGGCGCGGTGCCGAGCCCGGTCCACCAAGGCAGGTGGCTCGCCCCCGCGAAACTGCCGATGGCGAAGAACGGCAGCGCCACAAGGCCCGCCGGGTTGCCGCTGCCGGCATTGACGAGCGTGCCGGAGCCGCAGCCCAGCACCACCTGCATGGCCGCCCCGAAAACGAAGGCGCCGCCCACCATGGCGAGCCCCACCGGCGCATGGGCGCCCGCGATCTCGCCGTCCGAGGCCGCGACGAGCGGCACGGCCACGACCGCGACGAGCGCGATCGCGAGGAGCTGCGCCAGAAGTCCGCCGGGCTCGCGGTGCAGGATCATGGCGCGCCACGGCCCGGCGAAGCCGAAGCGGAGCCCCTCGAGCGTCATGCCGAGCCCGAGGCCGACGACCAGCAAGAGCCCGTAACGCAAGCCGGCGAAGGCCGCGACCCCGAGGCAGAGCAGGAGCGCCGCCGCGACGAGCGCGGTGCGCCCGAGGCCCCGCAGGTACCGGGCCCCGGACGGCCCGGCGACGACCCGATCCTGTGTCATCCGCTCAGAAGACATTCCTGACCTGGCTCCAGAGGGTGCGCAGCGGGCCGGGCACATTGGCCATCTCGTGGCCGGCATTGGACCAGCCGACCATCGACGCCGGGTAGAGCGTCACGTCGTCGAGGCCCGCCAGTTCACTCAGCGCGAACCAGTTGGTCGCCGCCCAGTGCCCGGTGTTGCAGAAGGAAACGATCCGGTCGGCCTCCCCGAGGCCCCGGCCGTCCGCCAGCCGGCGGGCGGCCTCGGCATCGACGATGGCGGGGCCGGACCCGAACCAGTTGGCGTGCTCGAAATACTCCGACTGCGGCAGCGTCCCGGGACGGGCCGCCGCCGGGTGGCTGGCGTCACCGGCCCAGAAGCTCTCGGGCCGCGCGTCGAGCAGCAGGCCGTCCCGCGCGCCGCCGATCACGGCCTGCACGTCCTCGGCCGTGGCGCGCCATTCGTCCGAGAGCGAGACGGTGATCGCGCTCGGCTCGGGGCGCGGCTGCTCGGTCGAGAGCTCGAAACCGGCAGCGGTCCAGGCGTCGACGCCGCCGTTCAGGATCGCGAGCTCCCCGAGGCCGCTCGACTTCAGCGTCCAGTAGACGCGCGCCGCCGCCCCGAAGTCCGTGGCGTCGCGCCCCTGATGGGCGACGACGATGGGCCTGTCCCCGGTCACGCCGAGCTCGCGCAGGAGCTCCGTGAGCGCCTCGTCGTCCGGCACCTGTCCGGGGTTGTCCTCGGGCCCGCGGAACCGGCCGTAGGGCGCGTTCACCGCGAGGGGGATGTGACCGGACGCGTAGCCCGTGCGGGACGCCTCGTCCTCCGGCGCCTTGGGCGGGCGTATGTCGATCACGAGCGGCGGCTCGGTGTCGAGCATCTCGGCCAGTTCGACCGGCGAGACCAGCGGGTCGATATCGGCCATGGCCGGGCTCGCGACGGCGAAGGCGGCGGCTGCGATGGGAAGCGGTTTCATGACGTCCTCCTCGATGTGCGTCGACCGCAGATCGGCTTGCGGACCCGCGATGGCAAACCCGCACCCGCCCCGCAGCCCCCTGGGCGGCGAACGCCGTCGTGGGCCGCCTGAGCGGGGGCGGACACCCGCCTGCCCCCGAGCGCCGCGCCGGACAGGTGCTCCAGGCGGGCCGCAGCGGGAAGAATGACATTCTTTTTCGCCTGAGCGCACGGCCGGGCACCCCCGTCCCGCCCCGTCGGCCGGGACGGGTCGGTCGGGGCGTATCGGGCGCGCGCCATCGCGCGGGCGGGCATCTTTCAAGCGACGCAGGGTTGAACCCGCCGATCGCGGGGCCAGCTTGCCTGCCCGTCATGACTTCACTGCGAGACGGGAGAGGGCCCGACATGCATCCGGACGCGCACGTCTCGCCGCATGCGCCGCGGCGCATTGGCGGGCGCGGCTCGGTCGCGGCGCCGGGAAAGGGCCGGACCGGCGGCGTGACGGGCCGCGCTGTCGTCAGCGCATGCCGCAGACCGGGCCGCATGATCCCTGCGCCCCCCGGCGACGGCCGCGCGGCCCCGGGCCGGGGCGAGGGGCGCAACCGGCATAGGGGCCGCGCGGTTTGCGCGGGCATAACCCGGGGATATTCCGGGGCCGACACGTCGGATATCCAGCGGAGCACGGGGGCGCACGCATGACCATGGACACGGAGATCTGCATCGTCGGCGGGGGCCTCTCCGGCCTCGCGCTGGCGCGCGCGCTCCGCACCGAGGGGCGC
>NZ_JAWLFS010000152.1:0-7336 GCF_041685465.1 Rhodosalinus sp.
CTACAAAGCACGCCGCCGCTGGTCGCTCGTGATCCTGCTTGTCGGACTGCCGCTCTACATCATGGCGGCGGTCACGCTCGTGGGGTGGTTCGACCGGCCGGGCATCCTCGTGGAGTTCCTGATCTACGCCGCGCTGGGCGTGATCTGGGCGTTTCCGCTCAAGTTCGTCTTCAAGGGCGTCGGGCAGGCCGATCCGGACGCGCCCCCGGACGACTGAGGCGCGGCGGCGCTCGGGCCGGTCATCGGTGCGCGGGGCGGTCGGGGACCACCGTCGCGCGATGGCCGGCAGTCCGCGCCGATTGGCCGATCCGCTCTCCCCCGTCGCCGCCGTCTGACGCCGCGTCTCTCCATCGCGCGGGCCGGGTGCCACAATGGGCGCGCGCGCCGCCCTGCACGGCGCCAGCCCCCGGCCCTCAAGATCCCGGCCCTCAAGATGCGGCAACGGCGCCCGGTCCTGTCCGGGCGCCGTTCCGCGTGATCGGCACGAAATGCGGCGTGGAGGGGCGGCGGCCGAAACCGTCCCGCCTGTGGGGTGATCTTCAGCCCGCCGCGCGGTCGTCGGGCCGGTAGCCGATGTCGCCCGAGACGGTAAAGCGCCCGCCGCGCAGCTTCTCGATCTTGCCGGTGCGGATGAGCTGGCCGAAGTGGCGCAGCCCGTCCTCCCGGGTGAAGTCGGCCGCACCGCTCTCGCGGACGATCTTCATGAGTTGCGGGCGCGAAAAGTAGTCGTGCCGCTCGACGAAGGAGAGATAGGCCGCCGCCGCCTCCAGCAGCTCGGGCAGGTCGCGCGCGCCCTGGGCACGGGCGAAGGCCTCGAAGCCGCCCGCCTCCGCCTCGGCGTGGCGCGGCGCTTCGTCGCGCGGCCGGGCGATGCGGCGGGGCTGCACGGGCGCGGAGGCCGCCTCCGCGCCGGGCATGTCCACGCGCTGCTCGGCCACAAGCTTGAGCGGCGCCGGGCGCGGCTCCTCGGGGCGCGGGGTGCGCGCAGCGCCGGCCCCGGGGCGGCGCGGGCGTACCGCGTCGGCGAGGTCCTCGCGGTAGGGGTCGGCCTCCGACTCGGCCGGCGCGCTCCGTGCGAGCTTGCGGTCGGCCCGCGTCGCCGCGACCGCGGCGCGCAGATGCGCGAGCGCGCTGCGCCGGCGGGTGCTCTCGGGCCGTTCCATCTCGGTCTCGGCCTCGTTCATCAGGCGCGAGACATCGTCGGCGCCGTTGCCCTCCGGCTTTTCCGAGAGCGCAGCATGCGCCTCGCTGCCCTGTCTGACGGTGCGACGCGCCGCGGCGCGGATCGCCGCGTCCTCCGCGGCCGGGTCGACCTCCGGTTCCGGGGCCGCCGCGCCGGTTGCTTCGGGGCGTGCCTCCGCGTCCCCGGCCGGATCGGCGATGCTCGCCGGTTCGGCCGCATCTCCGGCTTCGGCTTCCGGCGCCGGGGCCTCCTCGGCCGGCGCGCTTGGCGCCGCGTCCTCGGTGTCAGGTGCCTCGACTGCGCCTGCGGTGTCGCGCGCGTCCGTCGCCGTTTCGGTCGCGGGCTGCGCGCCGTCACGTGCCGGGTCTTGTACGTCGCCGGCCTCGGCCTCTTCGGTCGGGGCCGTTGGCGCTGCCTCTTCCGCGGCGCGATCGGGGACCGCGCGCGTCGCTTCGAGTTCGGCCTCGATCGCGCGGAGCTCGGCTGCGAGGTCCGCCTCGTCTTCCGGGGGCAGGGTCGAGCGGTGGGCCGCGGCCGGGCCGGTGGCGGCCCGTGGTGCATCGGCCGCCTCCGCCGCCCTGGACATGCCGCGCCGGTCAGCCGCTGCCGCGTCTTCGCCGGGGGCGGCGATGGGGCGCTCCGGCGCGTCCGCGGGGCCGGGCACGCCGTCTTCGGGCGCGTCGTCTTCCACCGAGGCGGGCGCGCTGTCTTCGGTCACCGTGTCGTCACCGGTGCTCCCGCGTGCGGGCGAGGTCCCGTCGTCGACCGGGATGTCCGGCGTCGCGGGGGCGTCGGCCGGGGCCTCCGGTTCGGTGGGCGCTGCGTCGGGCGTGTCGGACGGGCGGGCGTGCTCCGGTGCGACACCGGGCTGCGCCATGTCGACGCCGCCCGCGGTCGGCCGGGTGTCCTCCGCCTGCCGCGAGACGGATGCGCCGGGGGTCTCCGGCTGCGCGGCAGCCTCGGCGTCCGGGTGCGACGGCTCTGCCGGCCCATCCTGCACCGCGTCGGCGGCCGCGCCCGCCTCCTCGGCCCGTGCCGGGGCGGCGGCGACCGTGCTGTCCGGATCAGGCGCTTGGGACGGCGTGTCGGCCTCGGCCCGCGCCTCGTCGCTGCCGGCCCGTGCAACCACGGCGCGGATACGCTGAAGCTTGGCCGCCATGGAGGCGGAGAACGTTGCCGCCGACGCGGACGCCGCTGTCGGTGCGCCGGTCGCCTCGGGTGTCGGCGTCCGGGGCGCCGCGGGGCGGTCGAGGGGCGCGATCTCGGGCAGTTCGGGCGCCTCCGCTGCCGGCGCCGGCTCGGTTTCCGGCGGCTGTTCCGGCGCCATCTCGGTCGCCTGGGCAAGGTCCGTGACGGTGTCCGGGGCCGAGTCGGGGTCCGAGTGGGGGGCCGCGCCGGCATCCGGGAGGGCTTGTGCGCTCTCGGTCGTCGAACCGGGTGCCGCGTCCTCGGGTTCGGCCGTCTCGGCGGTGTCGGGCGACGGGCCGGGCCCGGCCTGCGCGTCGTCGGAGGGGACGGTGGCCGGCATTTCCGGCCCCGCCCCGATCTCTGGGGGCGTGTCCTCGGCCGGATCCTGCGTCGTGGCGCGGCTCATCGCCGCCATGGTCGAATCGAAGCCGGCCTCGGGCGTCTCTTCGATGAGGTCGGCGACGCCGCGCTCGGAGGCGGGCGCGGCGTAGGTCGCGGCTTCGGGCGCCGGCGCCGTGTGTTCGTCAGCCGCCGCGGGCGCATGCCGGGCCTCGGTTGCCGTCTGCGCCGCCGGCGGGCCCTGCGTGCCCATGGGCGCGGGGGACGCCTCTGCCGGCGTGGCGGTTTCGGGTTCAGGCTCGGGCTCTGGCTCGGGCTCGGGCTCTGGCTCGCGTTCGGGCGGGGGCGTCACGCTGGCGGCGGGGGCCGGCGCGGCGGGCTGCTGCGCCGGGGGCTGAGTGCCCGCGGCGAGGGAGGGCCGCAGAACGATGCCGCCTTCCTCGGTCCGGGCCTCGACGCGCCGGGCGATCTCACGCTCGGCGATGCGGGCGAGCATCTCGGCGTCGGGGGTGGGCGGTTCGGCGCCGAAATAGCGGTCGTCGGCGGCGAGATCGCGGAAATACTCGGCGATCGCCTTCATCGTCTCGAAGGACTCGTCGAACCCCTCCAACGTGCAGGAGAAGGTGCCGTAGGAGACGGTGAGGATCTTGTTGCTGCTAACCATCGGACGCTCGCTTGCTCTATGCGCAACGGGGTGTTTACCAGCCGTGCCCAGCCGAAAGTTGCCCGAATCCGTGCTCACTACCGTATCATTTCGTGGCCACTTTGTGGCGGGTTTCCCGAACAGGGGGTAAATGCCGATGACCGACGGGATTGTTGCGCCTCTGTTTACGGCCGAGGTGCCCGTGACTCTGATCGGCGCCGGCGCGGCGCCCGACGAGGACATCGCCGCGGCGCGTGCGCATGCGCCACGCGTCGTGGCGGCCGACGGCGGCGCGGGCCGCGCGCTCGCTGCCGGGCTGATGCCCGAGGCCGTCTTCGGCGATTTCGACAGCCTCGACACGGCGACGCGGCGTGCGCTGCCCGAGGATCGCCTGCATCATGTCCCCGAGCAGGAAACGACCGATTTCGACAAGGCATTGCGCCACACCCTCGCGCCGCTGGTGCTCGGCGTGGGGTTTCTCGGGGCGCGGCTTGACCATCTTCTCGCCGCGCAGACGGTGCTCGCGCGCCGCGCCGACCGGCGGTGCCTCTTGATCGGGGGCGCGGATCTGGTCTTTCTCTGCCCGCCGGAGCTTTCGCTCGACCTCGACGCAGGGTGTCGCGTCTCGCTCTACCCGCTGGCGGAGGTGCGCGGGCGCTCGGAGGGTCTGTTCTGGCCGATCGACGGGCTGACCTTCGCGCCCGGCGGCGTGATCGGCACCTCGAACCGGGTGACCGAGGGACCGGTGCGCCTGTCCATGGCGGCGCCCGCGATGCTGGTGATCCTGCCGCGCGAGGCCCTCGGGGCGGCGGTCACGTCGCTGGCGGCGCCGGGGCCGGCGTGGCCCGCTCCCTGAAGACCACGTAGAGGCCGGAGGCCACGGTCACCGTGATCCCCGCCGCCGCCATCCCGTCGGGCAGGTCGCGGAAGAGGAGCCACCCGAAGGCCGTGGCGAAGGGGATCTCGAGATACTGCATCGGCGCGAGGGTCGAGGCCGGCGCGAAGCGCAGGCTCCAGGTCATCAGGAGGTGCCCCGCGGTGCCGAGCGCCCCGAGCAGCGCCAGAAGCGCGATCTCGCGCCCGCCGGGCACGACGAGTTCGGCCGGCGCGAGGTCGAGGACCGTGCCCAGCGCCAGCGCGGGCACGAGGAGCGCCACCCCCATCAGCCCGTTCACCGCCTGAAGCGCGACCGGCTCCGTCTCGCGCGCGATGGCACGGGTCACCAGCATGAAGGCCGCGAAGGAGACCGCCACCCCGAGCGGCAGGAGCGCGGGCCAGCCGACCTCCTCGAAGCTCGGCCGGATCACCATGAGCGTGCCCGCGAAGCCCGCGCCGCAGGCCGAGAGGCGGCGCCAGCCCACCTCCTCGCCCATCAGGAGATGCCCGGCGAAGAGCAGCAGGAAGGGCATGACGAAGACGATGGCGATGGCGTCGGCGAGCGGCAGGTAGAGAAGGCTCGTGAACATGAGCCCGATGCCGGCGATGTGGATCGCCGCCCGCGCCCAGGCGAGGCGCAGCACCCGGCCCTCGAGCCGCAGGCTGCGCCCCGTGGCGCGCGAGAGCGGCACGAGGATCGCGGCCTGCGCGCCGAAGCGCACGAGAAGGAGCATCAGAAGCGGCACACTCGGCCCCAGAAGCTTCGCGATGCCGTCGGCCAGCGGTGCGAGCACGCAGAAGCCGAGCATCAGCAGCACGCCGAGAAAGGGCCGGTCGAGAGGCATCCGCGCAGGCTACGCCGCGCGCCGGGGGCGCGCAATCACGTCGGCGGAAGCGGCCGGCGGCGAAGCGAGAGCTGCCGCTCGCGCGCGAAGACGTAAAGCCCCGAGGCCACGATCACCGCGACCCCGGTCCAGGTCAGCAGGTCGGGGAAGTCGCCGAAGATCCAGTAGCCGATCGCGGCTGCGGCCACGATCTCGAGATATTGCAGCGGCGCGATGGTCGCCGCGGGCGCGAGGCGCAGCGCGAAGCTGAGGAAGAGATGCGCGACGGTCGCCATGACGCCCACGCCGAGCAGCGTCCAGACGGCGAGGCCCGTGGGCCGTACCGGGTCGAGCGCGGCGACCCCGCTGCCCTCGAAGGCCCAGAGCGCCGGAAAGAGCGCCGCGCAGGCGGCCGTCGCGGTCCAGCCCTGCATCGCGATGGGATGGATGCGCTGCGCCATGTGCCGCGTCATCACCATGTAGAAGGCCAGACAGACCGCCGTGCCGAGCGGCAGGAGCGCGACCGCGCCGAGTTCGTCGAAGCTCGGCTGGATGACGAGGAGAGCGCCGCCGAAGCCCACCGCGCAGGCGATGATTCGCCGCCGCCCCACCTCTTCGCCCAGGAGCACCGCGCCGAGCAGCGTCAGGATGAAGGGCTCCACGAAGAAGATCGCGATGGCGTTGGCGATCGGCATGAAGCGCAGCGCCGTGAAGAAGAGCGCCGTGCCCGCCATCAGGAGCAGCCCGCGCGCGAGATGCTGTCCCCAGTCGGCAAGGCTCGGCCAGCGCCCGAGGCCGAGGACCAGCGCGAGCGGGACCAGCACCGCGACCTGCACGCCGAATCGTGCCGCGACGATCTGCAGGACCGGCACCTCTTCCGGCGTCGCCTTGGCGAAGGCGTCCATCACCGGCGCCGTGAGCGTGAAGGCCACCACGCAGAGAATGCCCGCCACGGTGCCGTCGCGGGGCGCGGCCTGCGGATCTGCGGCGCTCTGTCCCATGCGTCGTCCCTAGCAGGTCGGCCGCGCGGCGGCGAGCGTTGTGGCCCCTTCGGGGCGGGGCCCTCGCCAGGGTCGCGCCGGCGCCCGGCCGGTGCCGGCTGCCAGAGCCCTCCGCGCTCGCGTGGGGTCGCGGTGTCCGGCCCCGATATCCCGTGGCGCCGACCGCCCGCCTCAGCAGTTCGGCACGTTCACCGCGAGGCCGCCAAGCGCGGTTTCCTTGTATTTCTCGCTCATGTCGGCGCCCGTCTGGCGCATCGTCTCGATACAGGCGTCGAGGGGGACGAAATGCGTCCCGTCGCCCCGCAGCGCGAGGGAGGCCGCCGAGACCGCCTTGATCGCGCCGAGCCCATTGCGCTCGATGCAGGGCACCTGCACCAGCCCCTTTACCGGGTCGCAGGTCATGCCGAGGTGATGCTCCAGCGCGATCTCGGCGGCGTTCTCGATCTGCTCCGGCGTGCCGCCCAGCACTGCGCAGAGCCCCGCCGCCGCCATGGCCGACGCGCTGCCCACCTCGGCCTGACAGCCGGCCTCCGCCCCGCTGATCGAGGCGTTGTATTTCACGAGGCCCCCGATCGCCGCGGCGGTGAGCAGGAACTCCTCGACCTTGCGCTCGGTCGCGCCGGGCACGTGGTCCAGCCAGTAGCGGATCACCGCGGGCACCACGCCGGCCGCGCCGTTCGTGGGCGCCGTGACCACCTGCCCGCCGGCCGCGTTCTCCTCGTTCACCGCCATGGCGTAGACGCTGATCCAGTCGTTGACGACATGCGGCGCGGTCAGGTTGCGCCCGCGCTCGTCCAGCAGCGCGTCGTGAATGCCCTTGGCCCGCCGCTTCACGCGCAGCCCGCCGGGCAGCGTGCCGTCATGCGCAAGCCCCCGGTCGATGCAGTCGCGCATCACCTGCCAGATCCGGCGCGTGCCCTGGTCCAGCTCGGCCGGGCCGCGCCGGGTGAGTTCGTTCTCGCGCTTCATCCCGGCGATGCTGCGGCCGGAGGCGCGCGCCATCTCCAGCATCTCGGCGGCGGAGGTGAAGGGGTAGGGGACCGGCGCGCCCTCTGCCCTGTCGGCGCCGCGCGCCAGTTCGTCCGCGGTCAGCACGAAGCCGCCGCCGACGGAGTAATAGGTCTCGGCGAGGATCACGTCGCCCTGCGCGTCGAGCGCCTCGAGCACCATGCCGTTGGCGTGGCCGGGCAGGGCCGGGCCGAAGTCGAACCGCAGGTCGGTCTTCGGGTCGAAGGCCATCTCGGGCAGGCCCGGTGGTGCGAGCCGGCCGCTCTCGCGGTTG
>NZ_JAWLFS010000153.1:0-7295 GCF_041685465.1 Rhodosalinus sp.
GACCTGGGCCGAATGGGCAAGCGGCGCGGGCACGACCTGCGTTCTGGCGATACGCCGGCTCGATGTCGGCGACCGGCTGCTGCCGGGGCGCGCAGTCGCCCTCGACATGGTGATGCGCAACTGCGTGCGCGGCGACGTGGGCGCGGCACTTGAGCCCGCAGGCGCCCGGAGCGTCGGGTTTCCCGCACCCGAGGGCATGGCACGCGGCGCCCCCGTGCGCACCCTGTCGCCGCTGGCGGCGCCGGCCTCATGAGCCGCAAGCGCACACCGCTCTCGGCCCGGGCGCTGGGGGTGCTCTGGATCGGGCTGCTGGTGCCCATTCTCGTGCTGGCCAGCACGCCCACCTCGACGGCGGTACAGGGGCTTCTGGGGATCGCGGCGGTGGTCGCGGTCGCGCTGCTCAAGCCCTTCGCCAGACGCCACCTCGTGCCCCGGGTGCTTCTGCTGGCGGTGGCGAGCGTGCTGATCCTGCGCTACTGGATCTGGCGGGTGCTGGAGACGTTGCCGTCACCGGACGCCCCGGCCTCCTTCGCCGCGGCGCTCCTGCTGCTGACCGTCGAAACCTATGCCATCGCGGTCTTCCTGCTGACGGCCTTCATCAACTCTGACCCGACGGAGCGGGCGCTGCCGCGCCGGGTGCGTGCGGCGGATCTGCCCACGGTGGACGTGCTGGTGCCCTCCTACAACGAGCCGCCCGAGATGCTGAGCGTCACGCTCGCCGCGGCGAGGAACATCTATTACCCGCGCGACAAACTCCGCGTGGTGCTCTGCGACGACGGCGGCACCGACCAGCGCTGCGCGCATTCGGACCCCAAGATCGCGGAAGCTTCGCGCGCGCGGCGGGCCGAGCTTCAGGCGATGTGCGCCGAACTGGGCGTCATGTACACCACCCGCGCGCGGAACGAGCGCGCCAAGGCCGGCAACATGAGCGCCGCTCTGGAAAAGATCGATGGCGATCTCGTGGTGGTGTTCGACGCAGACCACGTGCCGAGCTGCGACTTTCTTGCCCGGACGGTGGGCTATTTCGTCGAGACCCCGCGCCTTTTCCTGGTCCAGACGCCGCATTTCTTCATCAGTCGCGACCCGATCCAGCGCAATCTGGGCCTGTCCGATGCCTGCCCGGCGGAGAACGAGATGTTCTACGCCCAGATTCACCGCGGCCTCGACCGCTGGCGCGGCGCCTTCTTCTGCGGCTCCGCTGCCGTTCTGCGGCGCGCCGCGCTCGACGAGGTCGGCGGCTTTTCCGGAGAGACGATCACCGAGGATGCCGAGACCGCGCTCGACATCCATTCCCGGGGGTGGGAGAGCCTGTATCTGAACCGCGCGATGATCGCGGGACTGCAGCCCGAGACCTTCGCCTCGTTCATCCAGCAGCGCGGGCGCTGGGCCACCGGCATGATCCAGATACTGCTGCTCAAGAACCCGATCTTCCGGTCCGGCCTCTCGGTGCTGCAACGGCTGTGCTACCTGAACTCGATGAGCTTCTGGCTGTTTCCCCTCGTGCGGCTCAGCTTTCTGATCATCCCGCTGTTCTACCTCTTCTTCGGGCTCGAGATCTTCGTCGCCACGGGCGAGGAGGTGCTGGCCTACATGCTCAGCTACCTCCTGGTCAGTTTCATGGTGCAGAACGCGCTTTTCGCACGCACCCGCTGGCCGCTGATCTCCGAGGTCTACGAGGTGGCACAGGCACCCTATCTCGCCACGCAGATCTTCAGGACGATCCGCCGCCCGCGCGCCGCGACGTTCGCCGTGACCGCGAAGGACGAGACGCTGAGCGAGGATTACATCTCGCCCATCTACCGGCCGCTGCTGTTGCTGACCGTGTTGCTGGGCGTCGGGCTCGCCGTCGCGGTCGCGCGCTGGATCGCCTTTCCCGGCGACCGCACGGTGGTGGAGGTCGTGGGCGGCTGGGCGCTGTTCAACTTCCTGCTCGCCGCGCTGGCCCTCCGCGCCGTGTCGGAAAAGCGGCAGCGCCGCAGCGCGCCGCGGGTGAGCACACGGGTGCCGGCGTCCGCGTGGTTGCCCGACGACACGGACATGGGGCCGGAGCTCGAAGCGGTCGTCACCGACGCCTCGACCAGCGGCGCGCGGCTTCAGTTCATGACGGCACCGCACGGGACGCCGGCCGAGGCACGGCTTTCGGCCCTCGGGCCGGGCGCGCGGGTCGTCTTCCGACCGCACTTTCCCGAGGCCCCGGACCTTGAGCGCGAGATCGCTGCGGAGGTAATGGCCGTCGCCCGCAGCACCGAAGGCCCTGCCGCGGGGATCCATCTGCTGCCGGATCAGCCGATGTCCACGCGCGAGGCGGTGGCCTATCTCATCTTCTCCGACAGCGAGGCGTGGCGTCACCTGCGCGAGGACCGGACACGCGCGCGGGGCCTCGTGTCCGGGCTTCTCTTCGCACTCTGGCTCAGCCTGTCCTCGATTCCCCGCACCGTCGCCGATTTCATCCGCGAACCGGCACGCCGCCGCCGCGCCGCGATCGAACGTCGGGACGAGGCAGTTCCGGTGCATCTTCTGGCCTTCGGGGCGGACTTCGCGGTGCCCTCCGCCACCGCGCCGCGCGCCGGGAGGTCGGGCCGAGAGGGTCTCGACTTCATCCTCGACGAGGAGCACCCGAGGTGATGCGCCGCCTGCCACCTTTCGGGCGCACGCTCGCCGTGGCGCTCGTGGTGGCCCTCGCCGGCCCGGTGCACGCGCAGATCATCCCCCTCGACCCGCCCGACGACCAGGCGCCCGCGCCACCCGAGGATGCACCGCCCCGCAGCGTCGTGCCGCGCGATCCCACGGATCGCGGGCGCACGCAGGACCCCTCGGCCGACACGCCGGCACCCGAGCAACAGGCGCAGCTGGTCCCGCTCCGGGCCGCCGAACCGCGTATCGAGAGCGGCCCGATCCGCAGGCTGGCCGGCGAGACGGCGACGGCCGGCTTCGTCCTCTACCTGCCGTCTGCGCCGGGGGCGACGGAGCTGGCGCTCGTGCACCGCTCGGGCATAGATGCGCTGCCCGAGCGGTCGCGGCTCACGGTCAGGGTCAACGGCACCGACCTCGGCACCCTGTCCCCGGACAACTTCGAGGGCTTCGCGCGCGATACCCTCGCGGTACCGGAGGGGGGGCTGCGCGCCGGACGGAACGAGGTGACGATCATCGCCCGCCATACGCACCGCGTCGCCTGCGGGCCCGACGCCGCCTTCGCCCTCTGGACCGAGATCGACCCGCGAGCGAGCGGTGTGAGACTGCCCGCAGAGAGTTTCGGCACCGACGCCGACGGGTTCCTGGCCGCGATCTCGGCGCAGGCCGCACGTGGCGCGCCGATTCCCATCAAGCGGCCAGACCCGCAGGCCTCGCTGGTCGAGGCGGCGCCCTTCATCGCCGAGGTCGCGAGGGCGCTGGGCGGCACGCCGCCGGCCGTCGAGAGCGTCGGCTACTGGCGCCAGTCGGCCGGACCGCCCGACCTTGCGCGCATCACGGCGCTGCCGCCGGGCCGGGGGCCGGACACGCCGCGGTTCGCGCGGGGCGGCGACGGGGCGCTCGTGCTGCTGCTGGAACAGGGCACGGACTATGCGCAGGTCAGCGCCGGTCTGGCCGATGCCGCGGGCGGACCGGACCAGGCCGGCCTTACGGTCGCCACGCCGGGCCGCGCCCAGGCGCTCTCGGACCTAGGCGCCGGGCGTCTGGTGGGCGAAGGGCGCTACATCCGCATTCCGGTCGACTTCCGCCTGCCGTGGGACTGGCTGCTGCTGGCCTCGCAGAAGGCGCGGCTCGATCTCGACTACCGCTTCGCCGAGGGGCTGCCGGAGGGCGCGCTGCTTCTGGTCAAGGTAAATGGCACGACCGTCCGTCTTCTGCCGCTGGACCGCGACGGCGGGCGCGCCCAGCCGACGCTGCCGATCTCCTTCGGGGCACGGCTGCTGGAACCGGGGGTCAACCGGCTGGACTTCGAGGCGCTGATCCCCGGCGATCCGCCGGACGAAGCCTGTGCACCGCTCGACGGTCCGGTGCTTGAAATCTCCGGGGGCAGCCGGCTCTTCGTGCCCGCCTCGCCGCGGATGTCGCTGCCGTCGCTCGGCCTGTCCCTCTCCGCGCTTGCAGGCGTCGATATCGCGCCCAGCGAAGCGGCGTCCGGCAGCCTGCCGCCCGGGTTGCTGCCCCAGGTCGCGGCCGCGCTCGCTGCGCCGGGCGGGACCGCGCCGGGCGATGCACGGCCCCGGGTACGGCTGACGGTCGGCACGCAGCGCGACCTCTCCGGCATCGAGGCACCGCTGGTGCGCGACAACCTGCGCGCGCTGAACGCGGCGCTCGACGGGGTCTCGGACGGGTCGGACGCGCCGATGCCGGCCGCGGAGCCCTGGGACGATGTGACCGGGGAGGGCGGCTGGTTCGGCCTGCCGACGCCCGGCGAGATCGCGGCGCTTCCCGCGCGGTTGGCGGACGCGCTGACCCGGCTGGCGTTCGGCGAGACGGCCGAACTGGGCGAGTGGCTGACGCAGCGCGAGGCGCAGGCAGCCCTGTTGCAGCCGGACCCGGACCGGCCCGGCGATATCTGGCTGATCCTCGGGCGCTCCGCCCGGCCGGACGAGATCGCCCGCGTGCTCGCCGGAATTCGCGACAGCCGCGACGGCCCGTCCGGGCAGGTCGCGCTCTACGGGGAGGCGACGGGATGGGTCAGCTGGACTGCCGCTGACCGTCCGCTGCAGTTGCACGAGCCACTCACGCTGTCCAATCTCAGGGCGGTCATGGGGAACCACGCCACCCTTGCGCCGCTCGGCTATGTCGCAGCGATCCTCGTGGTCACTGTCCTCTCGGCCCTCGTGGCCATGGCAATCCTCGTTCTGACACGGAGGCACGGCGAATGAGACGGCGGCACTTTCTGGGAATTGCCGCGGCTGCGGCGACCGCCGGGCCTGTCTTGGCCCAGCCCTCCGGGGCGGAGCACCCGCTCTGGCCGCTCTGGACGGCGTGGCGCGACGCACATCTCGACTTCAGCGGCCGGGTTGTGGACGAGCTTCAAAGGGAGGCAAGCCACTCGGAAGGGCAGAGCTACGGCATGTGGCTTGCCGCCGAGGTGGGCGACGAAGACGCCTTTCGCCGCATGGCCGCCTGGACGCAGGAAAACCTCGCCATCAGGGGCGATGCGCTCCTTGCCTGGCGCTGGCTCCCCGACGTGCCGGAACGGGTGCCGGACCTCAACAATGCCAGCGACGGCGATCTCTTCCATGCCTGGGCGCTGCTGCGCGGCGCCGAGCGTTTCGGCCAAGCTGCATGGCGCGACCGCGCGGCGGCGGTGGCGTCCGACCTCGTGCGCAGCTGCGTCGCCTCGCGCCCCGATCGCCCGGGTCTGCCCATACTGCTGCCGGCGGCCGAGGGCTTTGCCACGTCCGACGGCGTGATCGTGAACCCGTCCTACATGATGCCGCTCGCAATGCGCGAGGTGGCGGCAACCACCGGGCAGCCCGAGCTCGATCGCGCGGCCACGTCGGGCCTGTCGCTGATGTCGGAGATCGCGCAGGAGGCCCTCGTTCCCGACTGGCTCGAACTGACGCCCGAGGGACGGCGGGCGCCGTCCGGCTTCTCGCACGACGCGGGTTACGAGGCGGTGCGCGTGCCGCTGTTCCTCGCGTGGTCGGGCGAGCACGGGCATCCGGCGCTGGCGCGCGCCGCCGACGCGATGGCACGCGCGCCGCAGGGGCTGTCCGCGACGGTCCTCGACGCGGGGACGGGCGCGGTGCTGGAGACCAGCGGCGATCCCGGTTACCGCGCGGTGGCGGCCTTGTCGCACTGCGCCGCGGCGGGCGGTCCTGGTGCGTCGATCCCGCCCTACAGCCCCGCTCAACCGTATTACCCCTCGACCCTGCACATGTTCGTCATGATGGCCCAGATCCGGACGTTGCCCGCATGCCTGCCGATTTGACCCCCGGCCTGCGCGCCGCCATGTTCGCCCTGGTCCTGTCGCTCGGTGCCGTGGGCACCGCCGCGCAGGAGCCGTCCGAAAGCGACCTTCAGGCGCTGCGCTTCTATCTCGAGCAGGACAACGAGGAGGCGGTGACCTCCGAGCTGCGGCGCCTGCAACGGGCCTTCCCGGACTGGACGCCGCCCGAGGATCTCGACGACCTGTCCGGCCCGGCCGGGCCGGACTCGATCGACCGCATCTATGCTCTGATCGCGGACGGCGACTATGAGGGCGCCCGCCGGCTGATCGACGAGACGGATCGGGCCTTCCCCGACTGGTCGCCGCCGGCCGACATGCTCACGCTGCTGAGCCTGTCGGAGGCGCAGAGCGAATTCGACGCGGCGGTGGCCGCCGGCCGGGCCGAGACCGCCATCGGGATCGCGCGCGGGGTCCCGGCGCTCCTGTCCTGCGAGCGGGCGAACAACGCCTGGGAGCTGGCACAGATGCATCTGTCGCTGGGCGAAACCGAGCGCGCCCTGTCGATCTACCGGTCCGTCCTGCGGACATGCACGGCGCCCGACATTCTCGTCGCCACGCTGGAAAAGGCCGAGGCCGTCGCCACCCTGTCGGAACTGGCCGAGTTCTCCGACATCGCGCAGGCGCAGGCGCCGGAAGCGACGGCACGCCTGCGCCGGACCGAGGACCGGCTGCGCGCCGGCCGTCAGGCCGAACCGCGCTGGGGCAACGGCGAGCGGAGGATCGATCTCGACGGCACGGCGACCGGGGCGCAGCGCCCGACCGCCGGCGGCACCGGGCTGGAGACGAGCCTGCGGCCGGTCGACCGGCCCGAGACGCTGCAGCGCAGGCCGGCGCCCGCGCGCCGGACAACCGCACCGGAGGCAATGGCAGCGACAGGCGCGTCGCGTGCCGGAAACGGTAGCCTGACCGGGGTCGAGGCTGCGGCCGAGAGGGGGGCCTGGACGCAATGCCTCGCCCTCTCTGCCGGATCGTCGAACATCCGGGTGATCTACCAGCGCGGCTGGTGCGCCTATAATGCCGACCGCCCGATGGAAGCCATCGCCGCGTTCCGGCAAGCGGCCGAGCGGGCCCCGACCGCCGACCTCCGCACCGACGCGAGCTACGGGCTGCTGCTGGCGATGTTGCAGCTCGACATGACGGAACAGGCCGCGCGGATCGCTGCCGCGGCGCCGCTCCGCCAGACCCAGCGGATCGAGATCGAGGGGCAGATCCTCAATCAGCGCGGCGTGCGGGCCTACGGGCGTGGCGACTTCGCCCGCGCCATCGCCTTTTTCGAGGCACATGAACGGCTGACCGGGGTCACGCGCCGCGATCTCGCGCTGCTGAAGGGCTATGCGCTCCTGAATCTCGGCGAGCGCCGCGCCGC